>JAUILW010000002.1 GCA_030432795.1 Gammaproteobacteria bacterium | reverse complement strand
CGCAACGTGGCAAGCAGGGTGCCTGCATTGGTCGCATGTCTTTGCTGGCGGCAGGCTGGAACACCGCTGCCAGCGGCGTGACGCTGGACCGCTTCTGCGGCTCCGGCATCACCTCGGTGAACTTTGCGGCTGCCAGCATCCTTTCCGGCATGGAAGACTGCGTCGTGGCTGGCGGCGTGGAGATGATGTCGTTTACCGCCACCCTCGAGCCATCGCCCATCGACGCCGGCAACCTGGCGCTGCGCGAACTGCACCCACAACCGCATCAGGGAATTTGTGCGGATGTCATCGCCACGCTGGAAGGCATCACACGCGACGACGTGGACGGTCTGGCGCTGGAGAGCCAGCGGCGTGCTGCAGCAGCGCTCGAAGGCGGCTACTTCGACAAGAGCCTGGTGCCGGTGCTGAACGTCGACGGCACCATGGCCCTCGACCGTGAGGAGTTCCCCCGGCCGGGCACCACCCGCGAGGCCCTTGCCGATCTGCCAACGGTGTTCTCCATGTTCATGGACATGCCTTACGACGAAACCGGTGAGACCTTCGATTCCATCGTGCGGCGCACCTATCCGGATATCGACATCAACCACATCCACCACGCAGGCAACTCCTCCGGCGTGGTGGACGGCTCAGCGGCGGTGCTGCTGGCCTCGCCGGACTACGCGCGCGCCCGGGGCTGGAAGCCACGTGCCCGTGTGGTCGCCATGGCCAACGCTGCCGGCAGCCCCGAACTCATGCTCAACGAACCGGTGCCGGCAGCCCGCAAAGTGCTGAAGAAAGCCGGCATGAACCTCTCGGACATTGATCTGTTCGAGATCAATGAAGCGTTCGCCGTGGTGGCTTTCAAGTTCATGCGCGATCTTGGCCTCGATCCGGCGATATGCAATGTCAACGGCGGCGCCATTGCTTTGGGGCACCCCATCGCCGCCACCGGCTCGATCCTCATCGGCACGGTGCTCGACGAGCTGGAGCGTCGCGATCAGACCACAGGCCTCGTCACCATGTGTGCCGCTGGCGGCATGGCGCCTGCGATCATCATCGAGCGCATCTGATGCGATTGGGGGCGCTGCTTGGACCGGTTCCGGATCCGGACAACGCCCGATTTCTTGCTGAGCAGGCCCGCGCGTACGCGGACCAGGGCTATGACAGCCTGTGGATGGCCCAGGCTGTCGGCCGTGGCTTTCTGCTCACCGACCCGTTCATTGCCTTGTCGGTGGCGGCGACCGTCGCTGAACGGGTCGAGCTTGGCACCGCGGTGCTGCAGTTGCCTCTGTATCACCCTGCCGATCTCGCCCATCGTATCTTTTCCCTGCGTCAGATTGCCGGCGACCGGCTGATCATTGGCCTCGGCGCCGGATCCACCCGGCAGGATTTCGATGCCTACGGTCGAGCGTATGAGGAGCGGTTTCGTGCGTTCGATACATCGTTGCAGACGCTACGGGAGTATCTGGCGACTGGTGCCAGCGTTGATTCGTCCCTGAGTCCCTGGCGGTCCCTGCTCGGCGCCACGCCGCTGTTTTTCGGTAGCTGGGGTAAGGGTGTGGCGCGCGCGGCGCATGATTTTGACGGCTGGATCGCTTCCGGCCACTACCGCACCGTGGACGAAGTGTGCGCCGCCCTTGCGCGCTACCGCGGGTTCGGTGGTGGGCGGGCGGTGGTATCTACCATTCAGGTGCCTGCCGGGGCGGATCTCGGCGAGCTCGGGGACAAGCTGGCGCGCTACGCCGAGGCGGGCTTTGACGACGCCGTGGTGATGATTCTGCCAGGCGGACCGTCGGCAGAAGCGGTGCGCAGGCTCGTCAGCTGAGCGCTGCGCGCAGCGCATCGAGGCTGTCACGCGCGTAGGCTTTGCTGGCCTGCGCTTCGGGCGCTCCTTGAAAGCCGTGGAAAGCGCCTGGGTAGACATGCATCTCCACCGGCACGCCGGCGCGGGTCAGGCGGCGCGCGTAGTCCAGGTTTTCCTCGAGGAACAGGTCCAGGGCAGCCGTCGCGATGTAGGTCGGCGGCAGCCCCGACAGATCCTCCGCCCGGGAAGCCGCTGCGTATACCGACACCTCGTCGCTGCCGGGCTCGGTGCCGAGTAAGCTGGCCCAGCCGAAATGATTGTTCTCCGGCGTCCACACGAATTCACCGGCGTAGGGCGGCGTTTCGCGGGCGCACGTGCGGTCGTCGGTCATGGGATAGGTGAGGTGCTGGTGGCAGATTTTGAATTCGCCCCGATCGCGGGCCAGCAGGGCCAGCCCTGCCGCCAGACCGCCGCCGGCGCTTTCGCCTTTGATGGCGATGCGGCTGGTATCGATGCCGAGCGCTTCGGCTTGTTCGTGCAACCAGGCAAGGCCCGCGTAACAGTCCTCCACCGGGCCGGGGTGTGGCACTTCCGGCGCTAGACGGTAGCCCACGGATGCGATCACGGCGCCCAGGTTGCGGCACAACAGCTTGTTCGGCAGATCTGCCATGTCCGGGCTGCCGAGCACGTAGCCGCCACCATGAATGTGCAGAATTGCAGGCCGTTTGCCTGCCGATTCCTCGTCTGGCACGTACAGTAGGATTGGCAGTGCCGGCCGTCCATCCGCAGCAGGTAGCCAGCGTTCCTCCGCCCGCACGCCGCGCACCGGGCCAGCCCGCTCCGTCAGCGCTTCGCGCGCGGCGCGGATCTTCGGCAACGTGGCAGCGTTGAGCCTCAGCGTCGGCATGGCGTCGAGCAGCGGCAGCAGATCTTCGGCAACGAGGTGTTTACTGGTCATAGCGTTGAACCTTGTGTCAGAGCAATTCGGCGCAGCCGAGGTCGTCGTAGGCGTTGAACGCCCGTTCCAGGTGCGGCCACCAGATGGCCGCCGGTAGAAATGCAGCATACAGCAGGCAACGCGGCAGGAGACCTGCCACGGAGAACCGATAAGACTCCCAGACCGTGTCTGCGGCCACGCCCAGCCGATCGGCGTAGCGCCACAGGAGGTCCCGCTCAAACCGCGTTCTGCGCTCGGCAAACCAGTGCAGGGCGATCATGTAGGCGAGATCGGCGGTGACGAGGTCTGCACCCCACAGCTGCCAGTCGATGAGCGCCACGTCACCGCTCTCGGACTGCAGGATGTTCCAGAAGTGTGCGTCACCGTGCACGACGCCAGCCAGGGGGTGACGATCGAAACGTGCCTGCTGTGCCTCAGGGTAGGCGTGTGACAGGTGCTCGAGCAGGCGGCGGCGGGCAGCGCTCAAGCCGTCGCCCAGCCGTTCGATCAGCGTCCCAGCGAGTGTGCCGAAGCGCTGTGCGCCGAACCGGCCGGAGGCGTGCTGATCGGCCCAGGTATCGCGGGCAAACGGCGCGCATAGAAACTGGGCGTGAAATGCGGCCAGCGCCTCCACCGCCCTGGTACAGGCCGCCGGCTGCGGTGGGATGGGCCACTCGCTGGGGGGCGTTGCCGCAAACTCGCCCATGATCACGCAGGCGGTCTGCGCTTGCTCGTCGATGTCGGTGCCGTACACGGGGGTCAGGTGAAGTAGCGTTTGCTGCTCGCGCATGGCCCGGTAAAAGCGCACCTCGGCGGCGCCGAGCATGAAGCTGGTGGGCGTGCAGGACTTGATCAGCACGCCGCTGGGCAGATCGCCCTGGGCGTCTTCGGAGTAGCGCAGCTCCGCGCGTTCGATCGACGACAGCGTCGCCTGATAGGGCGCGGGTTGCATCACTGCCGTAACCACTGAGCCGCGCGTCAGCGAGCCATTGCGCTGCATGAGTTGGCTGATTTCTTCGTGGTTCATCTCGCTCCTGGGCTGTGGCTGTGCGGGAGCATCCTACGTGCATTGCCATTTCGTCTGCAGACTGCGATCCTGAGCGTTCCTGTGGGCCCGGGCGCAAAACTTCATGCAGTCGATCTTCATCACCGGCGGCGCCGGCGGTATGGGCCTTGCCACGGGCAAGCGTTTCGCGGCTGAGGGCTGGTTCGTCGGGTTGGTGGATGTCGATGACGACGGCCTCGAGGCGGCACAGGCGTTCTTTGATCCTGCGCGTTCTTTCTTCGCCCACCTCGATGTTACCGATGAAACTGCGTACGCCGCGGTGATCAACGATTTTGCCGGGCTCACCGATGGGCGGTTGGATGTGTTGTTCAACAATGCCGGCATCGCACCCGGCGGCTGGTTCGAGGAAATGTCGAGCCCGCTGCTGCGAAGCGTCATCGACATCAACGTCATGGGCGTGATCCATGGCGTGCGCGCCGCGCTGCCGCTGCTCAGAAACACGCCGAATGCGTTGTGCATGAGCACATCGTCTTCAGTGGCGACCCATGGCCACGCCATGCGCGCCGTGTACTCGGCTTCCAAATTCGCTGTCAAAGGCCTCACCGAAGCGCTCGGCCTCGAATTCGAACGGTTCGGCATTCGCACCGCCGACGTCCTGCCGGGATGTATCGACACCCCCATGCTGCGCAATGCGCTGGCGGCCAGTAACGGCGGCGTGTTTCACGAAGGGTTGCTCGACACGCTGCCGAAGACCGGTGCCTATCGGCTGGTACCGGTGCAGGAGATCGCCGACACCGTGTGGCGGGCCTATCATGACAATCGCACGCACTGGTATGTGCCAGAGGAAGTGGGCGATATCGATCGCCTGGTGGGCACGGATTTCGCTGCGGCGCGTGAGGAGACGAAAGAGTTTCTATTTGGTCGGTAGCAGCTTCGGTTGAAACACCGGTACATCGATGGTGACCCGAGTGCCGATACCGGCTGCCGATGCCACGGAAATGCTGCCGCCACACTGCTCGACGATGCTGCGGCAGATGCCGAGGCCCAGCCCGGAGGAGTGGCTGGAGTAGCGATCGTAGAAAATCTGACCAAGCTCGCGACTCGGGATGCCGGGGCCTTCATCGGCGACGACGATTCGTACCATGGAAGCCGGCTGCGGTAACGACGCCGCCGCAACGGTCACCGCTCCGGCCAGCTTCATGGACTGGCTTGCGTTGCGCACCACGTTGTCGATTACGCGAAACAGATCGTTGGCGTCCATGTTCATGGCGGGAAGGTCGTCCGCCAACTCCAGGTGCACCTCGGTGCTGGCGTTGAGCGTTGCGCCCACGGCGGCATTCCTGATGCTGTCAGCCCGTGCCGGCTGCAGGCCCAACCGGGTGGCGCCGCGCAGCTGCTGAACGAGGCGTGTTGCGTTGTCGATGGCGCGACGTTCCAGAGCACCCAGGCCGTCCTGGTCCGGCTCGCGAATGTCGCAGGCACTGCTGATGATCGTCAGCGCATTGTTGAGGTCATGGCCGATGCGCTTAGCCTGGCGCAGGTTTTCGGCGTACAGATCGAGCTGCCGTGCCGCATGGTCCGCGTGCTGCTGCAGCTCGATGCGTTCCATGTGCAGCGCCAGGGCCATGGCCAGCGAATGGGTGCAGTGAATCTCGTCATCGCTCCACGGTCTGTCCGTCTGGCAGGCGTCGAGCCCGAGAATGCCGCGAAACCGCCCCGCCTGGTGGATGGGCACGTTCAGCATGCTACGGATGCCCTGCGGGCCGAGGTGCGCGCACTCGGTGTCGGTCATGGTCTGTGCGTGCACGATGAAGGGCGCACCGCTATGCAGGATGTCCATGGCTCGCTGCATGCCAATGTCGCGGATCACGCTGTTCTGCAGCAGCTCGATCTGTGGCTCGGCGTGCTCCGAGCACCACTCATTGCTCAGGCTCACCGCGAGCTGGCCGTTGCACAGATGCTCGGCGAAAACATAGGCGCGGTCCACGCCCATGGCGCTGCCGAAGTCGGCCAGCATCTGGTCGACGTCGCCGGTTTCGGCGATTGCGGCGATGGCCTGCGCTGTGCTGTTGGCGATGGTGCGCAACCGGGGGCCTCGGGCGGACGGTGCGGGAAGTCTATAGAATGGGCCGCCACGTCGCCATTGAGCCTGTCATGACCAGTCGTACCGGAGATCCCCTGCATTATCCTTTTGCCGATCGGGCGCCCGGCCCGGGTGACGCAGTGGAGATTGCAGAGGGCGTGTACTGGCTGCGCATGCCGATGGACGGGCGCTTGGACCACATCAACGTCTGGCTGCTGCAGGACTACGACGGCTGGACCATCGTCGATACGGGCCTGTCGAATGACCGCGTGCGCGACACCTGGCGGCAAGTGTTTCAGCGGCATCTGGGCGGCAAGCCGGTCACCCGCGTGATCGCCACCCACCTGCATGGTGACCACACCGGCAACGCCGGTTGGCTGACCCGTGAGTGGGCATGTGATCTGTGGATGAGCCGCAGCGACTTCTACATGTGCAAAGTGATGGCTGCGGACGGGCCGTCCGACGTGCCGGAGGATGCGATCAGGTTTTACCGACGCGCCGGGTTCGACGAGGATCGTTTGGACCGGTACCGCTCGCGCTTCGGCCAGTTCGGCTCGCGTATCTCGCAACTGCCGGCCGGCTTCCGGCGGGTGGTGGACGGCCAGTACATCGACATCGGCGGGCGGGAGTGGCGTGCGATGATCGGCCACGGGCATGCTCCGGAGCATGTCTGCCTGCACTGCCCGGAGCTCGGCATCTTCATCTCCGGCGATCAGATCCTGCCGCGCATCACGCCGAACGTTGGCGTGCAGCCGAGCGAGCCGCTAGCGAACCCTTTGCACGACTTCCTGACCACCTGCGCTCGGCTGCGGGATCTGCTGCCGTCGCGGCTGCTGGTGCTGCCGGCCCACGAGCACCTGTTCAACGGTGTGCACGAGCGCTTGACGGCGCTCATCGATTGGCACGAAACCGGCCTCAACAAACTCTACGATCTGTGCGAGGAGCCCAAGCGGGCGGTGGATGTCTTTCCGGCGCTGTTTCGCAGCCCGATCACGGAGTGGACGTTCTTTCCCGCGACGGGTGAGGCTATCGCGCACCTGCACTGCGCGGAAGACCGTCGCATGCTGGTGGCGGAGGAAGACGAGAACGGCGTTGCCTGGTGGCGCCAGGCCTGACGCCGTTCTCGTGCAGGGCTATTTACGCTAGCGCATTCTGCGGCAGCGCACTCTGCGGCAGCGCAATCAGCGCGGCTGGAAGCGCTGACCGCCGTCTACGCGGATGGTGGAGCCATTCATCATGGCGCACTCGAAGATAGCGATGGCCATGGTGGCGAACTCGTGGGGCTTGCCCATACGCTTGGGAAAGGCCGCATCCTTGGTGAGCTGCAACGCACCCTCGTCGGGAATGCCGGCGGTGAGGCCCGTTTCGAACAGGCTCGGCGCGATGGTCATCACCCGCACGCCAATGGTGCCGAGATCGCGGGCCATGGTCAGGGTCATGGCGGCGATGCCACCCTTGGCCGCGGTATAGGCCACCTGGCCGATCTGCCCTTCGAAGGCGGCGATGGAGGCGGTGTTGATCATCACGCCGCGCTCACCTACGTCGTTCGGCTCGTTTTTCGCCATGTGCACCGCACCCAGGCGGTTGATGTTGAACGAGGCGATCAGGTTCAGGTCGATGACGCGCTGAAAGACGTCCAGCGGGTGTGGCTCGCCGTTCTTGTTGACGGTGCGCGTTGCCGCGCCGCCGCCGGCGGTGTTGACCAGAAAGTGCAGGCCGCCAAGCGCGCCGACAGCTTCGTTGAGGACCTGTTCCATGCCGTCGTAGTCCATGACATTGCAGGCGTGGAAGGTGCCGCCGAGTGCTTCGGCAACCTCTGCGCCCTTGGACGACTCGAGGTCGGCAATGGCGACTTTACCGCCCCTGGCAGCGAACTGTTCCGCCGTGGCCCGGCACATGCCGGAGGCGCCGCCGACGAAAATTCCACAGGTGTCTTTCGTTATCTCCAAGATGATCTCCTTAGGTGTTTGCCACCCATCTTACCGGTTCCTCCGCGTGATTCGCACGGCTTCAGCCGGTATCCTCCACCGCCAAATTCAAGCGCTGGGGAAGCCGCATGCAAATGACCACTGAGGAAGCCTTCGTAAAGGTGCTGCAGATGCATGGCATCGACAATGCCTTTGGCATCATCGGCTCGGCGTTCATGCCGATATCGGATCTGTTCACCCGTGCCGGCATCGCCTTCTGGGACTGCGCTCACGAGGGGTCCGGAGGCATGATGGCCGACGGCTTCACGCGCGCGTCGGGGCGGATGAGCATGATGATCGCGCAGAACGGCCCGGGCATTACCAACTTTGTCACAGCGGTGAAGACGGCCTACTGGAACCACACGCCGCTGCTGCTCGTCACGCCGCAGGCGGCCAACGCCACCATCGGCCAGGGCGGGTTTCAGGAAGTGCAGCAGATGGCGCTTTTCAAAGACATGGTGGCCTACCAGGAGGAGGTGCGTACGCCGGCGCGTATCGCCGAGGTGCTCAACCGCGTGATCAGCGAAGCCAAGCGAGCCTCCGCGCCGGCGCAGATCAACGTGCCGCGTGATCTGTGGACGCAGGTCATCGACATCGAGCTGCCGGCGCAAATCGAATTCGAACGGCCCGGCGGTGGGGCGGAAGCGTTACGGCGCGCTGCCGACCTCCTGGCATCGGCGAAGTTTCCGGTGATCCTCAATGGCGCCGGGGTGATCCTCGCCGACGCTATTCCGGCAACCATGGCGCTGGCGGAGAAACTCGACGCGCCGGTGTGCTGTGGCTATCAGCACAACGATGCGTTTCCCGGCTCTCATCCGCTTTTTGCCGGCCCGCTCGGTTACAACGGCTCCAAGGCCGCCATGGAGCTGATCCAGCAGGCCGATGTGGTCCTGGCGCTCGGCACGCGCTTGAATCCGTTCTCCACCCTGCCAGGCTACGGTATCGACTACTGGCCGAAAGATGCGGCGATCATCCAGGTGGATATGAACCCGGCACGCATCGGCCTGACAAAGAAAGTCACCGTGGGAATCGTTGGTGATGCAGGCAAGGTGGCGAGCGGCCTGTTGGAGCAGCTGCCGGCCAATGCGGGCGATACCGATCGTGCGGCGCGAAAGGCCGCGATAGGGCGATCCAAAGGCAACTGGGCGCAGGAGCTTGCCGGCATGGATCACGAGGACGACGATCCGGGCACCAGCTGGAATGCCCGTGCCCGGGCTGCCAAGCCTGACTGGATGAGCCCGCGCATGGCGTGGCGGGCCATCCGTCGATCGCTGCCCGTGGAAGCCATCATCAGCTCGGACATAGGTAACAACTGTGCCATCGGCAACGCCTATCCGACCTTCGAGGCGGGCAGAAAGTACCTCGCCCCGGGTTTGTTCGGACCCTGCGGCTACGGCCTACCAGCCATCATCGGCGCCAAGATCGGCTGTCCTGACACGCCGGTGGTGGGGTTTGCCGGCGACGGCGCGTTTGGCATCAGCGTCACGGAGCTGACCGCCATCGGCCGCCCGGAATGGCCGGCCATCACCATGGTGGTATTCCGCAACTACCAGTGGGGTGCAGAGAAGCGTAACTCCACGCTGTGGTACGACGACAACTTCGTCGGCACGGAACTTTCGGATAACGTCAGCTATGCCGGCATCGCGCAGGCCTGTGGCCTGCAGGGCGTGCAGGCACGTACCATGGATGAGCTGTCGCAGATGTTGGAGAAAGCGCTGGAAGATCAGATGCAGCACGGCAGAACGACGCTCATTGAAGCCATGATCAACCAGGAGCTGGGCGAGCCGTTCCGCCGTGACGCCATGAAGACCCCTGTGCAGGTAGCGGGCATCGACGCCGCTGATATGCGCTGATCCTATGGGGATTACGTTCTTCGGCAAGACGCTTTCGGGGGCATTCACGGTGCCGTCAGGCATCGTCACCACGCAAACCTCGATCATGCGCTACTTCTTCGAGCACATTCCTCAGGTCGGGGTGATGACGACCAAGAGCATCGGCCCGGAACCGCGTGCGGGGTATCGTGAGCCGGTGCTCAGCCAGTATGCGAAGGGTTGCTTTGTCAACGCGGTGGGCCTCACCAACCCGGGTATGGTCGAGTCGGCTAAGCAGCTCGAGGCGCTGGAAGTGCCGGACGACCGCTTTCTGCTGACCAGCATCTTCGGTGGCAGCGTGGAGGAATTCGTGGCGGTGGCGCGCATGCTGGCGCCGTTTTCCGATGGCCTGGAACTCAACCTCTCCTGCCCGCACGCCAAGGGCTACGGCATGGCCATGGGGCAGGACCCGGAGCTGGTGGAAGCCATCACCCGGGCGGTGAAGGACGCGGTGGACATACCGGTGATTCCCAAGCTCACTCCCAATGCGCCGGACATCGCGGCCATTGCCCAGGCAGCGGTCGCCGGCGGTGCCGATGGTCTTTGTGCCATCAACACGGTTGGCCCCGGCTACTATTCCGAGCACGGACACCCGGTACTCAGTAATGAGGTCGGCGGCATGTCCGGCAAAGGCATTCTGCCGATTGGCCTGAAGTGCGTGCGTGAGATAGCGGCTGTGGTCGATGTGCCGATCATCGGTTGCGGCGGCGTCAGCTCTGCTGCGGACGTGCTGGCGTTTCGCCAGGCGGGTGCGGATATCGTCGGTGTCGGATCTACCCTGGTTGGCATGACCTCGCCGGAGATCGGTGCCTACTTCGATACTTTGGATGCGGAGCTCGCGGGCGGCGCGGTGCAGGCGGAAGCCTGCATCCGCTACGAGGAGGACATGCATTTCCGGCCGGTGACGCTCACCCACGCCGAGCGGGTCACGCACGACATCAGTGTGCTCACCTTCGATCGCAGCATCGATATCCGCGCTGGCGAATTTCTCTTTCTCTGGGTGCCGGGACTCGGCGAGAAGCCGTTCTCGGCGCTGGACGACGACCCGTTCAAGCTCGCGGTCATCGACGTGGGTCAATTCACCCACGCGCTGATGGATCTTCCCGCGGGCACGCAGTGCTACGTGCGTGGACCGCACGGTATTGCCGCCACACCCCCGCCCGACGCAAAGATCGTCGCGGTGGCGGGAGGCACCGGCCTCGCTGCGGTGTACCAGCTCGTGCGCGACTTCGGCGGCGCGGAGGTGTTCTTCGGAGCGCGCACCGCTGATCGTCTGTACTACGAGGCGGAGTGCGCGGCGTGTGCGAACCTGCACATTAGTACCGATGATGGCAGCCGCGGCCATCACGGGCTGGTGACTGAGGCGTTGGCCGCGTACCTGGAAGGCCTGCCCGAGGAGACGCGCGCGACGCTGGTGTTCTACAACTGCGGACCGGCGCCGATGGTGCGTGCCGCCGAAGCAGTGCAGCAGCGATACGTTCCGAACGCTCGGATCTTCAGCGCCATCGACTACCTCACCAAGTGCGGCGTGGGTCTGTGCGGTGCGTGTGCCGCACCCGACGGCCGCAGGCTGTGCGTTGACGGACCGTTTCTCGGAGGCGTGTCACCGTGAGCGTGATAACGCCGGAGGCTATGGACAACACGTGGTTTTCTGGTGTGCTGGGGTTGCCGGAAGGTGCCGTGCGCGCTGTGCGAATGGAGACCATTGGTGAAGGCGCCGGCATGATGAGCCGGCTGCAGCGTGCGCATCTCCAACTCGCTGACGGTATCGACGCGCCTGCGTCGCTCGTTATCAAAAGCCCGGCGTTGAACGAGACCAACCGCCAGGTGGCGGTGCAGTTTCGCACCTACGAGCGCGAGTCACGTTTCTTTCGCGAGCTTGCGGCGAGCTGTCTGGCGCACACGCCGCGCATCTATCATTGCGACGTGGACGACGCCCAGAACTTTGCCATCGTCATGGAAGATCTCCACGGCTACAGACTGGGTGATCAGGTAGCCGGCGCGGATCTCGCGGATACTGACGTGTGCATGGAGCAGCTCGCGCTGCTGCATGCGTCGTTCTGGAACAGGACTGAAACGCTGGACTGGATACCCGGTATCGGCGCGAGTTTTCACGCTGACAACATGCGCCTTGGGGTTGAACACGGATGGGCGCAGACACTGGCGGTGTTTGGCGATGTCATTCCGCAGCCGGTGATCGACATGATCGAGCCGTTTCGAGCCGCCCTGCCTCGCCTGCAGAATCATCTGGTCTCAAAGCCCAACACCGTTCTGCACGGTGATTTCCGCCTGGAAAACCTGTTTTTCGGCGGTCCCGGTCAGCACCCGCTGGTGATTCTCGACTGGCAGGGCCCGCTCATCGGCCGCGGTATCGATGAGGTAGCGTTCTTTCTCACACAGAACGCGAAGACGGAAGTGCGGCGCGAGCACGAACGCGACATCGTCAGCCGCTATGTGCGGCGCCTGGCTGAGCTTGGCGTAGGGTACGATGCGGATACCGCGTGGTCGGATTACCGGATCGCGGTGCTCTACAACTGGTGCTATGTGGTGGTGGTGTCCGGAACACTCGATACCAGCAACCCGCACAGCCGCGCCTGGATGACCGAGATGGTGCGCCGCAATGCGCTGGCGATCGACGAGCTGGGTTGTTACGACCTGCTCTAGTGACCCGGTGTGGGTCCCGGCGTTACATCAGGGAATCACTGATTCCGCGACAATGACGTAGCCAGTCAACGTGCGCTGCAGGTACAAGCGTTTGTGTATGGTTTCCGAGTCGTTTCGCGATACGTAGTCAGCCGCAAGCATGCCTTCCTCGGTGGCCCCACCCAGGACTTCGAACTCCGTGGTGCCGAAGCTGTCCATGAGATGTGCCGCATAGCCGGGATTGCGCATCGCGCGCTCAAGCCGCGCCTTCATCCGTCCTTCGACGAGGTTGGACAGCGTGCTGGTGTCGCCGGTCTGCAGTGCCGCCAGATAGGTGTCCACCGTCTGCTGAGCGTCGTTCGGCAGCGGCTCAAGGGCAAGGGTTACACTGCTCATGGCGACGGCCACGATAAAACCAGTGAGTCGACGAAGAAGGTTGTTCGGACGTCGCATGTCAGTCCTCCACGACGATGACGATCATATTTGCGTTGACGCCGGCCGCTCCGCTGGCTGACGCGCCGCCCAGCGTAACAGCGCCTGCGGGGTAGCTGCGTACGAAGACATCGTACGACGGGGCTGATGGGTGGCTCGTGGTGATGTTCTGCCCGGTATCGGTAAATCCGTTCATCCAGGCAGGGCGCGACGATGCGCCACCGTCGTATGCAACGTAGACGTCGACGGCCCGATCTGTGTCGAATGTCAGGTAGTTCGAAGAGCTGTTCGTGTAGTCGGCGTTGTTCACCACCAGCCAGCGGCCGCCTTGCAGCAGTGCCGGGATGGTCGAAAGCGTATGGCTCGTATCCGCCTGGAACACGCTGCCCACCTGCATCAGGTCCTGCTTGGGTGCGAACGCAGCCGAAGAGTCGAGATCGTCCAGCACGAATGGCAAGGCGACTGGTGTCGTCAGGCTGTTGTGCCAAAGCGTTGCCATCACCTCATAGCCCAGTGCATTGGGGTGATAGTCATCCTGAAACAGCGACTCATAGTTGCTCGACGAGCTCTGCATGAAGTAGCTGAAGAAGTCCGGGCCCGGATTGACACCGCTGAGTTCGGTTGTGATAACGGTGTTGTAATCGCGCAGACGGTTGTTGGAAGAAGAATTCCACGGGTTGGCTCCCGCGAATACCGGTGGCGGTTCCGCTACGAGGATCTGAATACCGCTCGCGACGGTGTTGGTGGGGTAGTCCGACCAACGGATCTTGTCGACGAGCGTTTGCATGTTTCCTTTGTAGGTGCCGTTGCACGCGGCGCCTGAACAGCCCAGGCCGGAAGGCATGGCTGCCAGGGTGTCGTTCGTGCCTAGCATCAGCAGTGCGGTGTCCATTTCGGGGTGACGACTGAGGATCGAGTCAATGCGTTCGAAGGCAGTGTCATCCGACCGATCGCCGCCTATTCCCTCGTTGAAGACCACATTGGTGGGCGATGTGCTGTCGTCGAGCAGGTCTGTCAGGCTTGCCTGGAAGCTCTGCGAGCCGATCACACGTTCCAGCGCCGAAACGTTGTCTTCATATACCAGATCGCCGCTTCCCTGCGTGATGCTGTCGCCGATGGAAGCGATTCGGTTGCCGCCGGCCCCTACGAGTACGTTGGTGTCCCGGTCGAGTTCCTGATTCTGTGCGTTGCGCAGAATGGCCGCGATGGTGTGATTGCCCGTGGGCACGGAGGCGAACGTAGCCGCAAAGGGAGCGGTGCTGTCGGTGATCGTGACGTTGCCGTTGAGCACGAAGTCCACCTTCGCCCCGGCGGGTGCGTTGCGTACCATCGCCTCCGCGGTGATGTTTGTGTCTTCGTCGCCGATGTGGGCCAGCGGTGAAGACAGCGCGACGGACGGCGTGTTGTTGAGTGCGGTTATCAGCACGTCGTCGAAGCGGCTTTCGTGGGCGCAGAAAAGCGCTACGGAGCCACTGCTGATGTCGCTGTCGGTAACCGCGAATACCGTGTCACCGTTGATGTCTACAACGATGTCGTCGCCGGCGACGCGCACTTCGACGTTCAGCACTTCGTTGCGCTTGTACCCGCGTGCGTTCACCGCCAGGGTGCTGAAGGTTCCGTTCACCTGTTTTTCGAGGCGCGCGAAGCTTCGAGCCGCGTTGAAAGACAGCCGGTAGTAGTTGGTGGGGCTGACATAGCGGAACATCAAACCAACATCGGCCTGCTGATCCTCGGCGAGAAATTCGAGCCGGGCGCTGACGGCGTAATCGGTCAGCGAGGCGCCTCCGGTAAGCGCCAGGAACGAACCGAGTATGTACGTCTCGTCGAAGCCGAGTACGCTGATGAGGCGTTCGGTTTCGTGTGCCTGCCCGCCGGTGACCGTCCAGTTGGAGGCGATGGGTACATCATCAACGGGCACCCAGCCGTTGAGGTTGCCGTCGGAGAAATTGTCCAGGAAAGGCAGCTGCACCGTGTCCCCGCCGGTGGAATACACGGTCAGTGTTGTGCTCACCTGCGAAAATTCACCGGCACCGCCGCCATCCCTTGCGCGGAAGGTCACGGTGTACGTGCCGGCGTCGCCGACGACGGTGGGCCAGTTGAACGATGCGGTGCCGTTGCCATTGTCGGTAAAGCTCGCTGACGGCGGCAGGGCCGGGCTCGAAGAAGCGATCGTCAGCGCGATTGGTGCCGGCCCATCGCTATCCGTGGCATTGACGTTGAAGCTGATCGTGTTGCCACGCATGACAGTGACCGGCGGGACAGGCGTGAGCACGGGCGGCGCGTTGTCCTGCACATCGATAGTGAAACTCTCTTCGCTGAAAGCGCCAGCGGCATCCGTGGCGCGGATCGTTACCGCATACGTGCCTTGGTCTGCGTTTGCCGGGGTCCAGTCCAAGGAGCCCGTGCCGTTGCCGAAGTCTGTCAGCACCGCAGCTGCAGGCAACGTTGGCGTTGATGATGCAATGCTCAGCGTAATCGGTGCCGGTCCGTCTGTGTCGGTACTGCTGACGGCAACGCTCAACGGTGTGCGTGCGGGCAGTTGCTGATTGGCGATCTCGTCGATTTCCGGCGGCTCGTTCGCGGGCTCCACGGTGATCGTGATCGTCTGTTCACCAATCGTACCAGTGCCGCCGTTGTCCCGGGCACGGAACCGTACCTGATATACCCCTTCGTCGCCCTGCTGGGGAGTCCAGGTGAACACAGCGCTGCCATCACCGTTGTCCGTCAGGGTTGCACTCGGAGGTAGAGTGGGCGTTGACGATTGCACCTTGATGACCAGCGGCCACGGACCGTCGCTGTCTGTTGCGGTGATCGAGATGACCAGCTGGGTCGAGACGACGACGGATCGATCACCGATGGGCTGTATGACTGGCGGATTGCTGGTAGGCACATAGCGCGACAGGTGGTCCTGACCGGAAGGTACCATGCCATTCCAGCCCTGGGCGTTGTCCCGGTTGCGGCTGCGATTGATCACCGGGTTTGCTGCTGGGGTGGTGCCGTTAGCCGGTGCGGCATCGGCGTGGGCCGGCGGTTGAACGATGTCTGTGATCGCCGCGGTTGATGGGCTGAGGAGCGACGGGCTGGGTAATGTTGCGCCCCTCAGGATCAAGGGGTGAACTGGCTGCACGGCCATCGCATTGGAGGGTTGGTCAGCATTCGCTGCGGTCGGATTTTCCGCAGCCGCCACACGCTCGCAGAGCACGCGGGTAAGCTGCAGGTTGCCCTCTTCGATCTCCACCCGTAACCCATGGCGGGTGGGACCGGCCAGCGCTCCGGCTTCCGGGGCGGCAGTGCAGGGAGCCCAATTGATCGCCTCAGAGGCTTCAGGTGCTTCCGCGGCTGACAAGGCTGCCGTGGCCGCAGCCGTGAAGGCGAAAGCGGCACGAAAGAACCCGAATACTTGTCTGGGCTTCCTGTGCAACATGTACGTGCTTCGAACTCGTCCCATTCGATAAGCATGGAAAATTATCACGTGAACCGGAAATGCGGTGTGAGGGGGTTGTAAGTTCGGTGACGCTTTTACAATCAGATCAGCACCCAATCGTCTGTCCTGCACGGGTGGGTTTATGTGGTCAAATATCTTTGCGTTTTAGGGCGGAGGAAACGCCTCTGCGAATTGCGCCCTCAGCTCGCGCCGCAGCAGCTTACCGGTTTCGTTGTACGGAAGCTCGCTTTCGAAAATCACGTACTCTGGCACGCGGGAGGACCGCAAGTGCGTTTTGACAAGATTCTGCACTTCATGGGGGTTTAGAGCGCCGGGCGCTTTCAGAACCACATACACGGCCACCGTTTCGCCCCACTCGTTGGACGGTACGCCCAGCGCCGCCGCGTCGACGATCCCAGGGTGGGCTATGAGCACATCCTCGATTTCGGCGGGCGAAATGTTTTCGCCGCCACGGACGATGACATCGTCTGCTCGACCTGACAGAAACAGATAGCCAGCCTCGTCCAGGTAGCCTGCGTCGCGGGTGGGGAACCAGCCGTCGTCGATGAGCGCGTTGCGCTCGAGGTACTCACCGGATACCTGTGGCCCACGTACGTAGATCTCCCCCGCCTGCCCTGCGGGTAGTACGGCGCCGGCATCGTCACGGATCTGCAATTCCACCGACGGTAGCGGCTTGCCCACGGAACCGAGGCGAGCGCGTGCCTCCTCAGTGCCGGCCTGTATGGCCTCCCGGTGATCCTCCGGCCCCAGCAGGGCGATGGTAGAGCTCGTTTCCGTGAGCCCGTAGGCGTTGGTGAAGTTCGTGTTGGGGAACAGCTCCAGGGCACGCTCGATGACCGGCACGGGCATCTTGCCACCCCCATAGGCGATGGCCCGCAGATTCGCAAGATCGGGTGCACGCTCGATGGTGTCCAGATGGTCGATGACGCGGGACAGCATGGTGGGCACGACGAATGCGTTGGTCACCTGCTCGTGCTCGGCGAGCTCCAGCCAGGCGGCGGCACCGAAGTCCGGCAACTGGACGATGCGTCGGCAGGCGTAGATGGAGCTCATAACGGCAGAGATGCCGGCGATGTGGTAAGGCGGCACCGTGACCAGCGTGGCTTCTTCTTCAGCGGCGCCCATGAACTCGACGGTACCGAGGATGTAGGACACCAGATGCTCGTGGCGCAGGATGGCAGCCTTCGGTGTGCCGGTGGTGCCGCTCGTGAACAGCTGAACCGCGACGGCGCTCGGATCGTCGGCAAGATCCGCGAAGGGCTCCGTAGACGCAAGTGTCGCTTCTAAAAACGCTTGGCGGCTTGTGGTGGTGCTTTCCGGCAACGCACCATAGGCTGCTTCGTTGTCGCTGTCGGCGATCAGGTAGGCCGGTTGGATACGTGCCACCAGCGCGTCGAGCTGATCCCGGCTTAGCCTGTAGTTGAGGGGGACGTAAGGGATGCCAGCCATTGCGGCGCCCATCAGGGCGATGGGGACCGCGGGGCTCGACGTGTCCAGCACTGCCACGTAGCGACGGCCGCTATCCCGGAACAGCCGTGCAGCCGCTTGCGCTTGTGCGTATAGCTCGCCATAGGTGTAGTGGACGTGCTGGCTGGTCAGCGCCCGGCGGTCTGGACAGACCTCCGCGGCCATCTGCAGGAACATGGCGATGTTCAAGGCGTCTCTCTCATGGGTTGCGGATCAGTGCGGACAATCGTAAGGCGGCTTTGTCTCGCATGTCATCTTTCATGCCCACCGGGATGATCCCGAGTTGCGCTTCGAGCTGCAGATGCGCGAAGCCGTGCACGAAGCACCAACCGATGAGGATGTCATTGATCAGGTCGGCAGCCTGAAAGGTCACCAGGTCGGCCGGGGCGATCTCGGGCTCGCCACGCTGACGGCGAATGACGTTGGTGAGCATGCAGAATGCATCGCCCATGGCGTGGTGCAGTGCAGGTGCGTTCACGTCCACAAGATCGCAGCGGAACATGATACGGAAGTGCTCCGGGCGTTCCTCCGCGAACTCCGCGTAGGCCCGGGCGGTGGCGCTGAACTCCGCCGCAAGGTCACCCCGCACAGGCTCGATATGCCTGCAAAGCGTGTCGTGCAGTGCGATGAAGCCGCGGCTGGCGACCGCGGTAAGCAGGCCTTTGACGTCGCCAAAGTGGTGTGCGGGAGCGGCGTGGGATACGCCGGCGCGGCGTGCGCAGGCGCGCAGCGTAAAACCGGCGATGCCCTGCTCGGCGAGCAGCGATTCGGCGGCCTCCAGCAGCGCGTTGGCGAGGTCGCCATGGTGGTAGGGCTTTTTTGCCATGCGCGGAATTGTCGGGAGTGCGTCAGGTCGTGTCAAAATGGGTCGAATCGGAGCGTGAGGGTGAGAACGATGGCTGGGGAGCACGAGCAGGAGAAAGCGCAGGAGCAGCAGACGGCGTCGCAACGCAAGAAGCGTGAGCGCAAGCCACAGTCATACTACGACGGCATCAAGGCCCGCTTCGCCAAGGAGCGTGACCTGCGTCTGGCCTACCGCCCGGAAGGCACCAGCCAGTACACCTCGGACCTCACCGGGGATCTGGCGCGCTACGAGAACGACCCCTACGCGGACACGCCGACACCTCGGCCGGCCATCGACGACACGGTAGAGGTGCTGTTCATCGGCGGCGGTTTCTCTGCCCTGCTGACGTCGGCGCGCTTGCGCGAGAAAGGCGTACAGAGCATCCGCATCGTCGAGCGCGGCGCGGACGTCGGCGGTACCTGGTATTGGAATCGCTACCCCGGTGTGGCCTGCGATGTTGTCAGCTACGACTACCTGCCATTGCTGGATGAACTCGACTACGTGCCGCTGCACCATTACGCCCGCGGCCCGGAGATTCTCGCCCACTGCCAGGCCATTGCGCGCAAGTACGACCTCTACGACCTGGCGGTGTTCCAGACCACGGTCACCGAGACACGCTGGGATGACCAGGAGAAAGTGTGGCACGTGCGCACCGACCGGGGTGACCACATGCGCGCGCAGTTCATCGTATGCGCGAACGGCACCCTGTCGAAGCCGAAGCTGTCCCGTATCCAGGGTATGGAACGATACGCCGGGCACAGCTTCCATACGTCCCGCTGGGACTATGCCTACACGGGCGAGAAGCTGGAGCATCTGCGAGATAAGGTGGTCGGCATCATCGGCACCGGCGCCAGTGCGGTGCAGGCGGTGCCGGAACTCGCACGGGCTTCGAAAGCGCTGTACGTGTTTCAGCGCACGCCCAGCAGCATCGATATTCGCGACGACTGGCCCACCGACCCCAATTGGGCGCGGCGCTTGAAGCCTGGTTGGCAGGCGCGCCGGCGGGCGCGGGTGCTCAGCATCGTCGAACGCTCACCGGAGCAGCAGGCGCGGTTCGATGCCATGACGCCGGAGGAAAAGCTCCGATACCAGGAAAACGCCAACATCGACTACATGATGCGCATTCACAAGCGCATCGACGAGATCGTGCAGAACCCGACCACCGCCGACGCGCTCAAGCCCTGGTACATGTTCATGTGCAAGCGGCCGTGCTTCCACAACGACTATCTGCCGAGCTTCAACTTGCCGCACGTGCATCTTGTGGATACCCACGGCAAGGGTATTACCGAGATCAATGAACGCGGCCCGGTGTTCAAAGGCCAGGAGTACCCGGTGGATGTGCTCATTTACGCCACCGGATTCGAGGTACAGAAAACCGGTATCTACAACCGCATCGTCGGCCGCGAGGGTGTGGATCTCGAAGACAAGTACGCCGACGGTATCCGCACATTGCTCGGTATCCACACGGCCGGCTTCCCGAACCTGTTCATCATGGGTGGCTACCAGGCATCGTTTCAGTTCAATCTGACGGACATGCTGCAGACGCAGGGCGATCACATTGCTGCCTGCATCGATCATGTGCGACAGCACGGGTTTCGCACCATGGACCCGACGGAAGACTCAGAGTCCTGGTGGGTGGATGAGGTGATCCGCCATCGCGGCAAAACCAACCGCAACCAGGAGTGCACGCCCGGCTACTACAACTTCGAAGGCGAAGAGAACCGCCGCCAGGACGGCAATTACAATGGCGGTTTCCGGCGCTATTTCGAGCATCAGGGGGAAGTCCGCGCAGCTTTCGATCAGCACTTTCACTTCGAGCGCTGATCAGCCGCGAGGTAGTTGTTCCGCTTTCCAGCCGGCCTGCTCGAGCAATGCCAGGATGCCCTGGGGGCCGCCGAAGTGAGCGGCACCCACCAGCACCAGGGTATCGCGGTCGCCCTGGATCAGCTCGACGATCTTTGTCGCCATGGCGGCGTTGCGTTCGTCCAGCATGCGGCGGCCGAAGGCGGCGAGGGCCGGGTCGTCGAAATCTTCCGCGGTGGATTCGAACATCGCCTGTGCATCACCTGCCAGCCAACTGCCTACGGCTTCAGTGAGAAAGGCGCTGGCGTCATCGAGCTCCTCGAACGTCTGCTCCAGTAGCTTGGCCTGATCTTCCAGCGGCAGGCTCGTGAGCAGCGTCAGTTGCTGTGCGGCGCTTTCGAGCTCGATCACCGGCTTGTTGTCGCTGGCTGCACGAAGCAGAAAGTGGCGATCGATTCCCGACGCCGGGTCGTAGCCCAGCGCCGCCATCTGTGCGACGGCAACGTTGGCGCTCAGGATGTTCGGCTGCATGCCGAGCAGCGCATCCGCCGGGACGCCGTTGTTGGAAGCGAACTGTGTGATGTGTTCCATCAGACGTTCGGAGTAGGCGGCCCGCACCAACGCCGCGTCCGCCGTCACCAGGCGCGCGATCGCCGCCGTGTCGTCTGTGCTTGGCGCGAGTATGTTCACCTCCACGGCAAGCTGCTGCGATGCCTGGTAGGCGCCGCGCAGCGCCTGATTCAACGGGTACAGCGCGGGCTTCATGAGATGGATGGTGCCGCCGAGATAGACGGTGGCCTGCTTGCCCTGCACGCGCCAGACGAAGCTTGGGTCATCCGGGCCGTAGGGCGCCTTGAGTTGGGCTGCCGTCGGCACCATTTGGTTGTTCAGGTGCACGATCTCGCAGGCCGCGTGCACGTCGATGTGCTCGCTGCGCTGGGCGTCGCACTGCGCCAGGGCCTGCGCGGAAGCCACTGCCCGGTTTGCGCTGAATGCATAGCCCACGCTCACATCGCCGTCGGCGTCCACCGCCATGGCCAGGGAACGATTACCCTCGAGGGTGTTGAAGTCGCGCAGGATTGGCACGAGCTGTTGCCGCACATCGTCGTCGAACGCGAGACCGAGGTGCTGCTCCAGATGCTGGTAGGTCACTTCCTGGGCCCAGCCACCAGCCGTCAGGAGTAGTGTGGCCAGCAGGCTGGCGGTGCGTCGCATGGTTCTCATGTCAGAAGTAGTGGTAGCCGATGGCGTTTAACCGGTACAGCACATACACCGTAACCAGCGCGACGACGATCACCAGTATGTGACGCATGCGCCGCATGCCGCTCCAGCTGGATCCGGCGATGGCTGGCCGCATCGTCAGTACGGCAGCGGCGGTCAGCACGGTTGCGATGATGGCCGCAGTGAGGCTCATTCGAAAGACCTGAGAAGGAAAATCGAAAAACACGTTGCGGACATCTGTGGAGATCTGTGCGAAAGCGACGCCGATACCGGCCAAGGTAATGATCCAAGCCGTTGCCGTGAGGTACACCATCCACGCCGCACGGCGCTCGCCGGCGCTCTGCGCACCGGTCCTCTTGCGGCGAAGAAAGGCGCCGATGAGCACGCATAGGAAGACTAGCGCGGCCAGGAACAGCCACCCGAACACCATCTGCGGGTTGTCCAAGGTGCCGGCACGCTCTGCGACCATGATCGCGACAGGTGGGTAGAAACCTGCCATGCGCCCATCGTCGCCTGCGAAGAATGCAAGCTTCAGGTCGGGGTTGTCCACCGATTGAAAGACGTCTTCCGCTACCGCCTCGTATGGCCTGGCGGGGTTGCCGAAGCTGATGCGGCCACCGTGCGCTGCGCCAATCTGCACCATGGGCATATTGAAGCGCTCCACGGTGGAGTGACTGCGCCGGGTGAACACGTAATTGCCAAGGTACTTCTGCAGGTCGAGGTCGGCTGCCTCGATCACGGGCAGGGTGTTGGGCCCTTGCGGGAAGTAACGCTTCACCACGTGCCGCGCAAACTCGCTGATCAGCTCGCTGCCCGCGTTGGTGGTGTTGGTGGAGATGAAGATGCCGATGTCGATCTCCGGGATGATCACCATGTCGGAGAGAAAGTGCACCGTGCCGCCGCCGTGGCCGTAAGCCCGGTAACCATGCACATCGGTTTCGATGAAGCCGTGCGCAGCTCCAGGCAGCAACGGGTGCGGCGTGGATTGCTGGCTGTGCATGCGCTGCGCTGTCTCGGCCTCCAGGATACGTCCGCCCCCATAGGCGCCGTCGCCGAGGTGCGCGAGCATCCAACGCCCCATGTCGGTGGCGGTGGTGGACAGGCCGCCGGCTGGCGCGATCTGTGCGATGTGCACAAAGTCGGTGGATTCGAGATCCGCGCCGATGCGGATGTAACCGCGGCTGACGTCGGCGGCGAGCGCGTCCGGCATGGCGCGCTGGTCGCTGAGCCTCGGCTCGCGGAACGTCGAATGCTTCATACCGATGGGGCCGGTCACATGCTCGTCAATGTAGTCCTCGAATGTCTGCCCGGAGAGGTTGGCAACAATCAGGCCGGCAATACCGCTGCCGTAGTTGGAATAGGACGCAAGCGTTCCCGGTGCTCTCACCTGCTGCGGTTGGTGGGATGCGAGGTAGTCAGCCAGTGGCAGCACGTTGGCGGCGTCCGCTTCGAACAGGTGGCCGAGGGCCGAGTCTTCCAGGCCCGGTTTGTGCGCCATGAGATCGAGCATGGTGATGGGTTTGCCAAAGCGGCGGGGTAGCTCGATGTCCGGCACGTACTGCTGTACGTCAGCCTCGAGATCGAGCAGGCCCCGTTCGTGCAGCTGCATCACGGCCGTCCAAGTGAACGTTTTGGATATGGAGCCAGGGCGGAACAGACTTCGGTCTGCTTCTACCGAGCGTCCGGCCTCCAGGTCGTCGTAGCCGTAGCCTTTGGCGAACACCACCCGGCCGCCTTGAACGATGGAGACGGTGGCGCCTACCACACCGTGATCGGACATGCGTCCTTCTACGAATCCGTCGACGTAGGTGGCGAGGTCCGCGGGGTTGATGGGCCAGGCGTTAGCTGCGCATGCGACAAGCGCCACCGCAACGAGCCGGTTGCGTAGGTTCATGCGTTGTCCTTTTTGTTGCCCAGCATGGATTCGAGGCCTTCGAGCATGGATATCGGTAGCGGGAAGACGATGGTCGAACTTTTTTCACCGGCGATCTCGGTGAGCGTCTGCAGGTAGCGAAGTTGCATGGCGCCGTTCTGCGAAGCCAACTCGTTGGCTGCTTCGACGAGCTTCTGCGCTGCCTGCTGCTCACCTTCCGCGTGGATGATCTTGGCCCGGCGTTCCCGCTCGGCCTCCGCCTGGCGGGCGATGGCGCGGATCATGCTTTCGTCGATGTCCACGTGCTTGATTTCCACGTTCGACACCTTGATACCCCACTGATCGGTCTGCTGATCCAGTATGGCCTGGATGTCGTGGTTGAGCCGCTCACGCTCTGCCAGCAGCTCGTCCAGCTCGTGCTGACCCAGCACCGAGCGCAGGGTGGTCTGCGCCAGCTGGCCGGTGGCTTCCATGTAGTTTTCTACGTTGATGATCGCCTTCTCGGAATCCACCACGCGAAAGTAGAGCACTGCGTTCACTTTCACCGACACGTTGTCGCGGGTGATCAGATCCTGGGTGGGGATGTCCAGCACCAAGGTGCGCAGATCCACGCGCACCATCTGCTGGATGCCGGGGATGATGATGATGAGCCCAGGCCCTTTGACGCTGTAGAACCGGCCGAGCATGAACACCACGCCGCGTTCGTATTCGCGCAGTATGCGAAAGGCGCTCGCGAGGATGGCGATGACGACGCCGATGATGCCGATGGTGAACACTTCCATATCAGTTCTCCTGCCGGGCGACGGTCAGGGTCAATCCGTCGATGGCTGTAATGATGACTTCCTCGCCCACGCGAAGCGGTGTTGAGGTGTGTGCCTGCCAGATCTCGCCGAACGCGCGAACCGTGCCCGTCGCATCGAAGTCCTCCAGGACCACCGCCGTCTTGCCGAGCATGGCACCGGCGCCGGTCACCACCGGTTGGCGGCGGGCGCGCATTGCCGCGCCCACGACGAAGAAGCTGATGGCGGCGGACACCGCGGCGAAGGTGCCGATGAGCGCGTAAGGAATATCGTAGCCAGGCATGTCGCTGTCGATGAGCAGCACCGAACCGATTACGAAGGCGACAACGCCGCCGACGCCGAGCACGCCGAGGGTAGGGGTCATCACTTCGGCCACCATGAGACCGATGCCGAGCACAATCAAGGCAACGCCTGCGTAGTTCACCGGCAGCATCTGCAGACCATAAGCACCCAGCAGCAGGCAGATCACGCCAAGCACGGCGGGAAAGATCATGCCCGGGTTGTAGAACTCGAGGATGAGCCCATACACGCCAATGATGAGCAGCCCGTAGGCGATGCTCGGATCGGTAATGATGCTCAGGACCTCGTGTCGCCAGTCCACGGCGACGCGGTGGACCGTGGCGCTTTGCATATCAAGCTGCCGCGTCTCGCCTTTGACCTCGACGCTACGGCCATGCAGGGCCTGGATGAGTGTGTTCATGTCCTCAGCGATGAGGTCGATGACATTCTGTTCCAGCGCTTCGCTCGCACGCAGGTTGACACCCTCACGCACGGTCGCCTCGGCCCACTCGACGTTGCGGCCGCGGAGTTCCGCAAGGCCCTGAAGATAGGCCACGGCGTCATTGACGACCTTCTTTGTCATGGCGTCTGCCGGGGCTGGCGTCGGCGGCGCTTCGGTGTCGGTGGGACCAGCGGGTTTCGGCATCGGGCTTTGCGGTGCCTGCGGAGCGATGCTCACCGGCGTCGATGAGCCGATGTTGGTTGCCGGCGCCATGGCGGCGATGTGACTGGCGTAGGCGATGTAGGTACCGGCGCTGGCGGCACGGGCACCGTTGGGCGCCACGAAGGTGACCACCGGCACGTCCGCTGCCAGGATGACCTTCACCAGGTCGCGCATGGACTTGTCGAGACCGCCCGGTGTGTCCATGCGGATGATCAGCGCTTCGGCCTGAGCAGCGCCTGCGTCATGGATGGCGCGAATCACGAGATCGACGCTGGCAGGTCCAACGGCGCCCACCAGCGGCACCACCCATACCTCGCCAGCCCGCGCCTGCGCGCAGAGCAGGAGGGTCAGCAGAACCGGTGCGAGGCTTCGCGACATCATGCCCCATCTTACTCCGCGGAATTGGCGGCTGCCGGCCGTATACTGAAGAAAAAATGGAGCGCACCATGGCAAAAATCGACTTCGGAATTGGTCTGCGGCGCCTCGACAGCGCCGCGGAGGATGCGCGCGCGGCCGAGGCGCTGGGCTATGAGTTCGTCAGCACCGGCGAGCATGTCTTCTTCTACGGCCCCATCGGCAACGGCCTGATACAGCTTGCGGCGGCGGCAGGTGCGACAAGCCACATCAAGCTCATCAGCACCATTACGCTCGTACCGCTGTATCCGGCACCGCTGCTGGCAAAGATGGCGGCCACCCTTGATGTGGTGTCGAACGGACGCTTCCATCTCGGCGTGGGGGTAGGCGGCGAGTTCGCTAAAGAGTTCGAAGCTCTAGGCGTGCCTGTGCGCGAGCGGGGAGCACGCACCAACGAGGCGCTGGAGGTGATCGGCCGCTTGTGGCGTGAGGATGATGTGCGCTTCGACGGCCAGTTTACCAATCTGCCTGGCGTTACGCTCGATCCCAAACCCGTGCAGAAACCGGGCCCGCCGATCTGGGTGTCAGGGCGTAGCGAAGCCGCCAAGCGTCGCTGCGCGCGCTACGGTCAGGGGTGGCTGCCGTACATGTACACGCCGCAGATGCTGGCCACGAGCCTTGAGGAGATCGCAGGATTTCGGCACGAATACGAGGTGCCTGAACCGGTGCGGCCGGGGTTGTTCATATTCTTCGCGGTGCATGAGGATCGGGACGTGGCGATCAAGATGGCTTCAGACCGCCTGTCGAAGCAATACAACCAGGACTTTTCCAAGCTCGTGCATCGCTACGCGCTGGCCGGCAACCCGGACGATTGCGCGGCGCGGCTGCGGGAGTACGTGGATGCTGGGGCTGGAACCGTCATCCTGAACTCCGCCTGCCCGAACGGTTACATGCCCGATAACGAGCGGCTGTTCGCGGAGGCGGTGTTGCCCCGTTTTCGCGGCGCGTCCAGCTGAAGCAGGGCAGTCCAGAATCTGAACGGCCCGATGCAGCGTGGTGGTCTGTTGCGTCAGCCGCCGGAGCTGGTTTGCGCGTTCTTCGCCTGCCGCGCTTCTGCTTCCAGCAGCCGCGCACCGCGCAGGATGCCGCCCATGGAGTAGTTCCCCTCGTGGCAGGCGTACTCGAAGATGCGCTCATCGCTCTTCCGCCAGACGTACTCGCCCGTCCACTGTGCGCTCCATACGGTGGGGTCGTCCACCGTGAAGCGGTAGAGCAGGTTGCCGTCCTCGAGCCGGGTAAACCGCTCGATGATGCGGGCGTTTTCTGACGAATAGGCGGGGCGGGTGTCCGGATGGAAGTTGGTGGTCTCCACCACCAGCGTGTCGCCTTCCCACCAGCCAATCGAGTCGCCGAGCCATTTCCTGACGTCGGCTGGCGGGTGTTGTGAATTCATGCGCACGATGCGTGCGTCGTGCACCATCTCGATGAGGATCATCACGTGGTCGTCGGTCTGCACGATCTGCTTGAAGTTGTTGTACAGGCTCGGGAAGGTGGGTGTCGCACCGGAGAAGCCGAGCAGGCACCGCTCGGAGATGCCCAGGCTTTCCGGATGGTCGTAAGGGCCGGGGCCATCCACCTCCAGCCACCACGCGGTGCCATCGTTGGGGCGCCGCGGTATCCGTTGCTCGGCCGCGACCCGCATCGCCTCGGGTGTCATCGGCGGGATACGGCCGTTCGCAGGCTCCACCAGGATGCTGGTGCGAAACTTGCCATCCACGGTGAACACTTCCTCACCCTGATCGATGTAGAAGTTGTTGTAACCGCCCACACTACCGGCGCCGCTGCGCTCCTTGTATTCGTCGCTGAAGCCGATGGGCGGCGCGCCACCAACCGGTGGCGCTTCTGTAGCCGGGCCGCGGTTGGCATCGCGTGCCGCCATGAGCTTGCGGTTTTCCTCGACGATCGCATTCGCCTGCGCTCTGGTGAGCTCGAGGTTGTCGCCGAACTCCTCCGGGCGCTGTAGCGGGGTCAGGGTGGATACGTCGTACACGCCTGACAGATCAGGCCGGGAGGCGGCCAGGGCATGCGGGGTGGTGAGCATGAAAATGATCAGGGCGGCGCTGGCGGCACGCTGGGCGGCTGTGGTCATGGTTTGATCCTCCTGCATGCATTATTCAACCTTCTGATCATCAAAGGCAACGCGGGAGGCGTTGTCGGCTTGCATACCTTGAACCGCGAGGTAATATACCTTGCAGTTCAAGGTATGAGGCGCCTATGGGCCAGTCGAACCCGCCATTCATGTCCGGGGTGCCGGAGCTTTTGTGCCTTCAGGTGATCGCGCAGGGCGAAGCCTATGGCTACGACATCGTACGGCGCATCCGCCTGCTCACCGGCGAGGCCATCGTTCTGGGTGAGGGGGTGGTGTACCCGGTGCTGCACAGCCTCGAGCGAGCCGGCAGCTTGAAAGCACGACGCAGAACGGTGGACGGCCGCAGCCGGGTGTACTACCGGCTGACCGCTCGCGGACGCAAACGCGCCGAGGCGCTGGGTGAACGCTGGCAGCAGGTGCGCGCCGGCCTGGACAGGGCACTGGCAGGAGGCACTGATGCAGCCCTACACGTCGAATAGATTGTTACGTCGGGCAATGCTGCGTGCGGGCATCGCGCCGCGGCATGCTGCACGTCTGCAACGCGAATGGGATGAACATGCCGAGGATGTTCTGGCGCAACTGCGTGCATCGGGTCATTCACTGGAGACCGCAGAGGCGCAGGCAAGATCTGCGGTGGGGGATTGGCAGGCGCTGGCCGCATCCGTCGCTGATCGCCAGGACCTGCGCTCCTTCAGCCATCGATTGCCTTGGGTTGCTTTCGTGGTCGGGCCAATCGCCCTGCTCATCGGGCTGGTGCTTGCTACGGTGTTCAGCGTTGCTGCCATGGCCTGGAGCTTTCAGGACGCCGGCCTGCCCGTGCCGGGCTGGTTTGCGGATGCGCAAAGC
Organism: Gammaproteobacteria bacterium; assembly: GCA_030432795.1. Classification (GTDB taxonomy): domain Bacteria; phylum Pseudomonadota; class Gammaproteobacteria; order Pseudomonadales; family Azotimanducaceae; genus SYFY01. Next base: position 791 of record JAUILW010000002.1, on the reverse strand, counting down.
GTGCTGTTCTGGGCGGTGCGCAGCCTTGTGCCGTTGGCACTCGCGGTGATCATTGCGCTCGTCGCAGCGCGCCGCTTCAGCCCGGCGTTCTGGCCGCTGCTCGGCATGGTGATCGTCCTGGTGCTGGGTGCTGCGTTGGGACTTTCTGCGGAGCTGGACCGTCTGACCGCCACGGGCAACGTTGCCGTGTCGCTGTCTTTCGTGCCGCCATACCCCGACGTGTGCGGCTCAGTCGGTCGCCTGGCTTTCGGTGTCTGCGTGGTTGTGGTGCCTTATCTGGCGTGGTGGAGAGGCCTGTCAGCCCAGGCCTGAAACCAGAGGGTCGATGGCGTCCTGCCAGCTGGACAGCGACTGCTGACGGTACAGCGAAACGTTTTCGTACCAGACAGAGCGCGACCCTTCGGTGAACCAGTGCCAGATACCGCGCTTGCCCGCCAGCACGTGCGTCTCGACCCCCAGTGCACCTGCCAGGTGAACCGAGGCGTTGGATACCGACACGAAGCGGTGCATTGCGGCGAGCTGCGCAGCGGCTGCATTCAGGTCATCAGTCAGGTCCAGCTCCTCATCGATGTGGCCGGTGGCGCCGTTGGTCCGACAAGCCTGCAGGAACTCTGCTGCTCCATCGCCATACTGCGCGCACACGAAGACCGTTTGCGGGCGCTTGAGAACCGGTGCCAGCGCTTCGAGCGGCACACTTTTGGACCCGCTTGCGGCGCTGTTGTGGCTGCGCCAGGCGAGGCCGATGATCTCTTTGCCGGGATACATCGACGCGTAGCGCTGTTTGAGCTTGG
>JAUILW010000277.1 GCA_030432795.1 Gammaproteobacteria bacterium | reverse complement strand
CAATTCGCCGTCTTCCTGAAATGCCTGAGGCAGCTCCTCCACCATGTGATAGGTAGCAGCCAGGCGCCCGAAGCCCACGAAGAACGCCACCGTCATGCCGAGCTCGACGATCTGCGGCTCGGTGTAGTGCTTACGCAGCTCATCGTACACAGCATCATCAATGGCCAGGTGGTCGGTGGCCATCAGCTCGCCGTAGCGAATGGCAGCTTTCTCCGCATCGGTCAGGTTCTCCGCTTCCGCCGGTCGCTCCAGCGAGCACACCAACTCCTCGGTCACCCCATCGTTCAGAGCATCGGTGTAGCGGATGGCCATGCAACTACGACACTGGTTGAAGAACGCCACGCGCAGACGCACGAGCTCCACCAGCTTCTCTGGCAGCGTACGATTCATCTTCAATGCGCCCGAGAAGGCGCCAAGGCCCTTGGCGAGCTCAGGCGTATGGGCGAAGAATCGCATCAGCCCCTGCTCGAGCGGTGTCAGCTTTTCTGGCTGCATACGCTCCTTGAGATCTTCCGGCCAGTCTTCGGGCTCCAGTTTTGCCAATCGACTCATCACACCTCCTCGAACAATCCTTCGTTGTGCACATCGGCCAACGACGTACAGAACACGTCGATGAGCCGGTCTATCTCCGCTTCACCATGCGCGGCACAAAGAAACGCACGCTGCGTGCCCGGCACCAGCACACCACGGTTCAGCGCATGCAGGTAGAACGCTTTCTCAGCAGCCACGTTGTGGTTGCTGGCATCGCGCATGCTACGCACCGGAGCCCGCTGGAAGAACATATGGAACATGCTGCCCACGTGCTTCATCTGTGCGGGAATCTGCCGCGACTGACAGAATCCGTTCACGGCATCGGCCAAGCGATCACCCGCAGCGTCCAGGCGCACGTAGATTTCCGGATGATCGCGCAGGTGGGAAACCATAGCGCGGCCGGCTTCCATCGTGAGTGGGTTGCCGGAGAAGGTACCGCCTGAGAATACGCCCCGCTCTGCCGCCAGCCCCGTGAACACGCGCATCACGTCGGCTCTGCCGGTAATGGCGCCTATGGGCAGGCCGCCGCCCAGGACCTTGCCGTAGGTGGCGATGTCCGGCTGTACACCAAAACGCTGTTGCGCACCGCCGTAGGCTACGCGAAAGCCGGTGATCACTTCGTCGATGCCAAACAATACACCGCACGCGCGGCACACCTCGGCAAGCTCACGCAGAAACTCACCGGCGTCCTCCTGCGGGTTGGAACTCTGCACCCCCTCGATGAACACCAATGCAAGCTCGTCTGCGTGTTTGCGGATGAGATCGAATGCCGCCGCACGCCGATAGGGCAACATCAGAACGAGATCCCGAAGTGCTGCGGGAATACCGTGCCCCATGGGCACAGGCTCGGGAGCGTCTGCCGGGCTGCCTGGATCGGTGATCCACATGCCGTAATCGTGGGCACCGTGATAGAAGCCGTCGAACACGGCGATCTTTTCCCGGCCGCTGAAGCCGCGCGCAGCACGAAAGGCGTACATCGTGGCTTCCGAGCCCGTATTGCAGAACACCACCCGCTCGGCGCAGGGACTGGCCTCGTGCAGCAGGTTGGCAAGCCCCATCTGCGCGGTGGTGTGAATGCCGAACATCCAGCCTTCTTCCGTGCGCGCCTGAATGGCGGCTTTGATCTCCGGGTGCGCATGGCCAAGCATGTGCAGGCCGAAGCCAACGGAGGTATCGATGTAGCGGTTGCCGTCCGCATCCACCACGTAGCCACCCTCACCCCGCTGAATGAAGATCGGGTGCGGCATCTCGAGATTTGCGGCGAGGCCGGAATTGAGAATTTCGGAACGGTCCTGGGCAATAGCCTGTGACCGTGGCGTCTTCGCAAGCAGCGCTTCGCGCGCTTCGGCGACGCTGGCCATCGCTACTTGCCGTTCAATCGTGCAACGACCGGCGCAAAAGATTCCATGTTGTCGCGCCCGACCGTGATGTAGCTGATGCCATGCAGCGCACGGCGCCGTTCGAGCTCGTCGCACACCTCATCAACGCTGCCGAAGAGTGCATGCGGGTGCTTCTTCATCTCCGCCTCTTCGAGCCCGAACATCTGCGAGAACGGGCCGAGAACCGGGCTCGGATCGTCCATCACGAAGGTGAAGTAGGCGCCGATCTCGATCTCGAGATCATCGAACCGGTCGCCTGCCCCCTCCTTGATCCAGCCGATCTTTTTCTGCGTCTCGGCTTCGGTGGACAACTGCACGCCGTCTGGTCCGATCATGCCGGAACGGTTATTGAAGTTGAGGCTGACGATGTCCGCCTCGCGGCCTGCCAGCCTGAGAATGCGTGGGCTGCCACCACCCACCATGATAGGCGGCTTGGACACGGGTTTGGGCACGCCGGAGAAGTCCGACCACTGGATTGTGTCATTGGAAAGATCCGCAGGCCCGTCGCCGCAGAACGCCTTCACGCCTTCGATGACATCCGCCAGCCGGTCGATCCGCACGCGGGGCTCGTCCTTGGTAATACCGAGGGCGTTGTACTCTTCGGTGATCCACCCGGCGCCGAGGCCGAACTCCAGCCGACCGTTGGACAGCTTGTCGATGGTCATGGCGGACTTGATGAGCACCACCGGCAGGTGGTAGTCGATACAGAACACGCGGCACCCAATGCGAATGTCCTTGGTCACCGCGGCTGCGTAAGCCATTGCCGGAATGGCGGCCAGGTTCTGCTCCGGGTGGTTGGCCTTCTCCAGAGCCGGGCCGGGGCCGAGGATATGATCCGCCAGGTGGAACGCGGAGTAGCCGAGCGCTTCCGCCTGACGTACCTGGTTCGCCCAGTCCTCACCGCTGTCGGCGTTGAAAGACTGCACACCAAACCGGAATGGCTTCGCCATCTAACTCTCCTTCACTCCATTGCGCTCCTCAACCCCTGCGATGCTCACCGCTTCAGGCCGCCTGCACCCGCTCGCACATGTAACGGATGCCACGGCGCAGCAGCTCGTAGTACTCCGGCTTGTCCCAGCTGCCCATCTCGATCACCGGGTAGTACTCCATCACCGGCTCCATATCCCAGTGGCCCCGGCAGTGGCCGAGGTTGAGATACAGCACTTCGCCTTCGCCTACCTTGTTGATGTAATAGAGCGGCCGTGGCTCGTCGTCGTGCCAGTCCTTCTCGATGAAGCCGGCAGCTTCGCCGTTGAAATGCGTGTGCAGCAGCACGTGCAGGTCGCCGTGAATACGCGACAGATACAGCTCATCATCCGTCTCGAACTCGTTGACGCCCTTCACCAGCTCGTGCTCCGGGTCGGTAATTTTGACCTGGAACGGCTGGATGGGCGGGTGGGCGATGAACTGCGTGCCGAGTGTTTCCATCAGCACCGGCGCATTTTCCGGCGCGGCCACGCCACCCTCGACGAACTCAAGAATCGAATTCGTTCCGTGCAGGGCGAGCCAGCGCTTGCCGCTGCGGATGTAGTCCCGCAGCGCCACCTGCTCCGCCTCGGTCGGCACCAGGTTGCAGGTATAGGTGATCAGAAAATCGGAGGCCTGAATGGCCTCGATATCGTGATAGTCAGCGGCTACCGTCACACGAATCGACGGATGCTCGGCGAGGAGCTTGAGCAGCTCCAGCCGAGCATGGTCGATGTCGTGGTACATGCCGGCCGCCACGAGATAGGCGCGGATCTTCGGCTCTGCCATGACGTCAGAACTGAATGCGCTTGGTGAAGCCGCCGTCGATGACGATGTTGGTCGCCGTCGTAAACGCAGCACGCGGGCTCGACAGGAAAACCACCTGATCAGCGATCTCCTGCGCGGAACCCATCCGTCCCATCGGAATGTCTGCCACCGTCGCGTCGTACAGTGCCGTCATGTGTTGCTTGATCGTGTCCCAGGAGCCGCCTTCGATGAAGATCGGGCCCGGGCTGACAGCATTGACGCGAATACCCTTCGGCGCCAGATCCTGCGCCAGAGCGCCGGAGTATTGCAGCAGCGCTCCCTTGAGCGCGTTGTACGGGCCGGCCGCCATGAACTTCTCAAGCGCCGCGGTGGTGGAGATATTGACGATGCTGGCATTGTTGGACTTCTCCAGGTGCGGCAGGCCTGCTTCTACCAGACGAACCGCGCCAAGCACGTCATGCTCGAAGATACGCCGCCAGCCCTCCTCGCCCGGCGCGTTGCCGCCGGATACGTTGGACACGATCGTATCGATGCCACCCAGCGCTTCGGCCGAGGCATTCACCCACGCCTTGAGCGCATCACCGTCACCCACGTCAACCGCCTGGCCGAATACCGTCACGCCCTTGGCGGACAATGCAGCAACCGCTTCGTCCACTGACTCCTGCGTGCGCGAGCAGATTGCGACGTTACAGCCTTCATCTGCAAACGCCTCTGCGATTGCCCGGCCGATGCCCCGCGTTGCACCCGTGATGAGCGCCTTACCGCCTTTCAGTCTCAGATCCATAGTGTCCTCTCTAATCTACTTTTTGGTCGAACGTGTTCATCGCAAAGCGACAATCGAATGGGTGGCGTCGTTCAGAAGAGCCCTGTCGGCGCCCCTGAACCACGTTCCAAAATCGTTACGCAAACCTTACCGCCTTCCAGCGTGACTGGAAACGTCTTTATCGGCAGGCTCGCTGGTGACGCGGTACAGGCACCGGTGCGCACATCGAATCGGCCTCCATGCAACGGGCACTGAATCTCGTGTCCGCGCAGCCGGCCCGTGGAGAGTTTCTGACGCGCATGGCTGCACAGATCTTCCATCGCGTAAAAGCGCCCCTCTACCTGGCAGAGCAGCACGTCTGTGCCGGCGACCCGGCCCGCGATCATCTCGCCTTCGCCAAGGTCTGCCATGGAGATCAGTGGAATCAATTCAGACACCTTCGCCCCGGTTTACTCCCGCCGCCAGTTTAACCCTGAACACGCCTGGCGCAACGCTCAGCGGTCAGGGCAGCAATCCATCGAGACGCCGCAGGAAATCGTCGAGCCAGCTGATCCAACCCGCTCCAGATGTTGTGCTGACGGCACTGCTGGGAGCCGCAGGAAGATGCGGGGCTGCGTGTGTCCAACGTCGACAAATGACGCCCGGCGGCGCGCCGGAGGTGCAGTCTCGGATCTCAAGATTGTCGCCCGT
>JAUILW010000276.1 GCA_030432795.1 Gammaproteobacteria bacterium | reverse complement strand
GCGGATTTCTGTGCGCCAACGAGATTCAGATCGGCATGGCCATTCCCGACGAGGAGCTGGCGCTGTTCCGCCACAAGATGTCTGGCAGCGCATTTTTTGAAACCGTACAGCTGGCAAAACGCTGGACTGCGGATGCCGCCGTGGCGGCGGGTTTCGTGGAGCGCGCGCTACCGCTGGATACACTGCTGGAAGGCGCCCGACGCCGCGCGGCGGAGCTGGCGCCGCTCGGTGCCAACCGCAAGCTGTACAGTGCTTCCAAGGAGCGGATATTCGGCGAGGCTCCATCAATCAATCGCGCGGATGGCGCCGCATATCTGCTTCGTTCCCGGACATGAACACTGCGCCGCTGTGGCGGGCGTTCACGCAGGAGCTTGCCGCCGTCGGTGAGGTGATCGATGGCGTGGAGGGTCTGAGCGATCTCGACCGCGCGGAGGGCTACCGCTATCTCACCCGCCTGCTGCGCCTTGCGCTTGAGATGCAGCTTGAACATGGCAGCGCACGACACCCGTCGTTCTACAGCCTGTCCCACGATACGGCGAAGATCGGCGCCGACAACCCGGACAACCTCTATCTCAATGCGCAGATCGACGGCCGCTTTGACTACGAAATCGTCGGCGCCGTCGGTTCGGTGCCCTACCTCAGCTTTGGTACCAAGGAGAACCGCTACGCCATCGACGGCACCATGGTGTCCACCGGCGAGGTGGATCTGGACGACCTCTCCGTGCGAGCCGACGGCAGCGTGCGCATCATCGTCAGCTCCCGTGAGCGGGCAGAGAACTGGCTGCCCGCCGCTGAGACGAGCAACATGGTCATCGTGCGCCAGACGTTCAACCGCCGCGATCGGGAGGAGCCTGCGCGCCTGATTATCCGCCGGCTGGAGCCGGAGGATGCCTATGACGTGCTCTCGAGCGATGCGCTCGAAGCACAGCTCACGCGCAGTGTGGCTTTCGTGCGCGGTACAGCGCGTACGTTTCTCGGCTGGGTCGAGCGCTTCAAAGCTGGCCACTTCAACCACTTCGAGTTGGGCGATCAGGCGTTTTTCCAGGCGGCGGGGGGCGACCCGAATATCTGCTATGTCTACGCCTTCTGGCAGCTGGGCGAAGCGCAGTGCATACGCGTGCGCTCCTCGGTACCCGACTGCGACTACTGGAATTTTCAGCTCACCAACATCTGGATGGAGTCGCTCGACTATCGGCATCACCCGGTGCACACCAATGGCGCGCTGGCCAAACTGGATGCCGATGGCGGCGTAACCATTACGATATCGCACAAGCCGCTTACCGGCGTGCCGAACAACCTGCTCACCACCGGCCACCAGCAGGGTGTGATGCTCATGCGTTGGGTGGGTGCGGATTCGCACCCGATCCCGGAGCTGGTGGTGGAAGACCTCAGATGAAGCTGCACGTCGATGCGATGCTTGCCGAGGCGCGGCAGGTTACCGGTCTCGCCGACTTTGGCGAACCTGTGTTCGTCGACGGCCTGCAGCAACTGGCAGCTTCGATCAACGGCGAAGCCGGGCTCGCGGACTTTGGCGTGGAAGCGCAGCGCCAGCGCATCGTCGGGCTGCTGTGCAATCGCCTGCGACACGAAGACGCGCTGAAGCGCCACCCGGAGATACTTGAACTGCCGATCACGGCACCACTGGTGATCGTCGGTCTGCCGCGCACAGGCAGCACCATGACGCACCGTCTGCTGGCTGCTGATCCGGCACACACCGCAATGCTCTGGTGGGAGGGTCGTTACCCCGCCATGCTGCCTGGTGAGCAACGCGGCAGGCCTGAAGAGCGGCAGGCGCTGGGCGAGGCGGAAGTGGCCGCGGTGCTGGCAGCTTCACCGGAGGCCTTGGATATCCATCCCTGGGCCTACGATGACGCAGATGAGGAAATACTGCTCTTAGAGCATTCCTTTCTCAGCACCACTCCGGAAGCGTTCATGCATGTGCCGAGCTACTCCGATTGGGTTCAGGCGCAGGACCACACCTCGGCATATGCCGATCTCAAGCGCTTTCTGCAGGCATTGACCTGGCAGGCTCCGGGCCGGGAGGGGAAGCGTTGGGTGCTGAAGTCGCCACACCACCTCGGCTTCATAGATAAGCTGCTGGCCGTGTTCCCTGATGCGCAGATCATTCACACCCACCGCCACCCGCTGGAAACGGTGCCGTCGTTCTGTTCCATGTGCGCCAATCTCGCAGCACCTCTGTCCCACACTGCCAACCACGAGGCCATTGGCGCCCACTGGGCTGGCAAGCTCAGTCGAGCGCTCGCACATTGCATGGCAGTGAGCGAGGCGCAGCCGGAGCGGTTTTTGCACCTGCAGTTCGCGGACATGGTCGGCGACCCCATTGCGCAGATGCAACGGCTCTACGCATTTGCGGGCGAGTCCTTCGGCGATCGCGCACAAGCCGCCATGCGCGCCTATCGCGAGGATGATGCGCACCGTCCGGGCAGCCACCGTTACGCGCTGGAAGACTATGGCCTGGATGCAGCCACCATCCTTCGTCTGTTTGCACCTTACATCGACCGCTACGGGTTATCGCAATGACTCAGACACCGCTGGCCGGCATCAAGGTGCTGGACCTCACGCAGATCTATCAGGGCCCTTACGCCACCTTTCTCATGGCGCAGGCAGGTGCTGAGGTAATCAAGATTGAACCGCCGGGCGGCGAGCGCCTGCGGCCGCCGGCGCACGCCCGCGGCTCCATGGCGTTTGCCATGCTCAACGCCAACAAGTTGAGCATCACCCTCAACCTCAAGGCTGAAGCTGCGCGCGATCTGTTTCTGGAGCTGGTCGCGGATGCCGATCTGGTGGTGGAAAATTTCGGCCCTGGCGCCATGGAGCGGTTGGGTCTTGGGTGGGAAACCCTGAAAACGGTGAACCCGCGGCTGATCTATGTGTCCGGTACGGGCTTTGGCCTGTCTGGTCCGGATCACGACCTGCTGGCCATGGACCACACCGTGCAAGCAGCGGTGGGGTTGCTCGCGGCCACCGGTGGGCCGGACGACCCGCCTACTCGCGCTGGTGGCGCGCCGTCGGACATCATGGGTGGTGTGCACATGTATGCGGGTGCGATGACGGCACTGCTTGGTCGGCATCAGACAGGTGAGGGCACGCGCGTGGAGGTGTCGATGATGGACGCCATGTACTTCAACCTCAGCACGGAGCTGTCCACCCTCTACGCCACCGGCAAGCCGCCACCGAAGAACCGCAACCGCTCGCCGTCCACCGTGGTGCCATACAGCATCTATCGCTGCAGCGACGGACGTTACGTAGCGGTGATCTGCATACAGGAGCGCCACTGGCACGCGCTGGCCAAACTCATGGGACACCCGGCGCTTGTGGACGATCCGCGCTTCTCCCGAAAAGAGCGCTTCGCCAATGAAGCGGAGCTGAACCGTATCGTCGGTGAATGGATGCTGGGTTTGCCGCAGGAGGAGGCCTTTGCACTGTTGCGCGAGGCGAAGATTCCAGCAGCGCCCGTTCGGCGTGTGCAGGATGTGTACGGCAATGCCCACATGCTGGCCCGCGGCTCGCTGATTGCCGCCAACCATCCGGGCATGGGGGAGGTGTATCTGCCGACCTCGCCACTGCGCTTTTCCAACTTCAATGCGGCGCAGTATGCGTTCTATCCTGAGCTTGGCAGCGCCAATCAGATGGTATTGGGTGAACGCCTGGGGCGCGATGACGAAACGCTGGCGCAGCTTGCCGAAGCGGGCGCGATCTAGTCGGCTTGGGCGCGGAACGAACCCAACCGGCTTTGTTCGTTTAGGGGCAGGCCTGGATGACGAAGTTGTCCAGCTGGATGCCCTCCGCCACGTTCATCGTGCTCTTGTTGCGAATCTGCACGTAAGCGTCCGCGGTGAACGGGCCGGGAATGGTTGCGGTAAACGTCTCCGGTGAGGCGGTGCTCGAACTGCCTGGCTCGTTGATGACGCCGATCTCGTTGAAGATGGTGCCATTGCCCACGGCGATGTGCACGCTGTCGTTGTCGTCCAGCTCACTGCGAGCGTACTGAAACGTCAGCGTAGCAGAGCTGGCTACACTGAGATCTACGACGCGCCTCAGGCCGTGGTCGCCATTCTTCACCTGCGCCCAACGGTTGCCCAACACGTCGTTTTTACGGACCTCACCGAGCGTTGGATCATCTGCTTCGTTGATCTCGGTCCACGCACCACTCCAGGCCCATGTGCCGGAGCTACCCGTCCAATCCATATTGGTTTCGAAGTCGTCAGCGATGGTAAAGCCTGCGCAAGGTGCTGGTGGCGACATCCCGGTTGCATAAAGACCGGCCGTTCCTTCAGGAGCTTCGGCGTAAAGCATGGCGATGTCGCTATCCGTAATGGCTCTGTCGAACAGATACACATCGTCGACCTTGCCCTGGGTGTAGGTGGTCACGCCGCGACCCAGGTACAGCACACCTGGTGTGGCTTGCAGCGGCCCGCTGACCGTTTGCGTTTGCGTCAGTGTGCCGTTGACGTAGATACGCACTTCCTGGACGTCGGCGTCGTACATGCCGACCAGGTGGTACCAGAGTCCCGGAGTGATGGTGTTTGAGGCAGTTACGTAATGATCGCTGCCATTGTAGACGATGACCCTCGGCCGTAAGTTGTTCACACCGAGCCAGTAGTTGTGCTGGTTGGTGGCGAGCTCTACACCGAGTATCGGCTTCCAGCTGGTGGCACCGGTCGTGTTGATCCATCCAGCGACGGTGAAAGACCCTTCCATATCCAGTGCAGCATTGTACGGTATGGTGATGCCTTGGCTGGCGGTGTTGATACGAACCGCGCCTTGAACCGCGCCGTCTGTGGGTGTCCAGGTGCCACCGCTGCCAAGCGTGCCGTGCTGTCCGCCAATGGAATCGAGCACTGTGCTCCCGGTCGTTTCGTCCAGCTTCCAGTGGGAGACTGGTTGTACCGTGAGCTCCGCGCGGCTCAGCTTTGAGACTTCATCAGACGGCTGGCTGGCGACGATGTGTTCGCAGCTGTCGAGATCTACGGCGAGGCCGCCTGGGGCGTTCGAGCCGAATCGGGAGTAGTCGTAGCGCTCTTCGACCACGCCGCCAAAGCCGAGCCGGTATACTTCCTCGGCGCCGTTGGACAA
>JAUILW010000275.1 GCA_030432795.1 Gammaproteobacteria bacterium | reverse complement strand
CCCCAGTAGTCCTGCATTTCCGCGACACCGCAGTCTTTGGCCTCGTGTGCCGCATTGACCAGGTCGGTATCGGTCCAATGCTCGTGGATGACGCCAAATGGGCTCTTCCAGTAATCGAAGATCTGCCCGCCCAGCAGATGCCGGCCGATGCCCCATACGTGCTTGTACTTGCGCTTTTTCAGGTGTTCGTGCCCGGCCATCAGGTCGTCGACGTTGCCGACTTCGAATGCCATGTGCTGTACGCGCACACCTTCGTCGAGCGCGAACTGGAAGCCGATCACGTGGTGATCTACGAACTCCTCAGCACGGTCCAGCCGCGAGAAGATCATCTGCGGTGAACCTTCCGGAAGGCGTACCGCGTCTGATACAAGCAGGCCGAGGTGCTCGTGGTACCACCGGTACAGGGATTCGGGATCGCCGCTTTCCAGCACCAGGTGGCCGAGGCGCCGCACGGTGGACGGTCCGCGAGACACGGCCGGCAGCACGCCCGCTCGAAGTCGCTGGCCATTCATGTTGTAGGCGTGGGCAGGTGCAGGCGGTAGTGCCTCCAGCGGCGATCTGCCATGCACAATCTCCACCTGCATGCCGACGGGGTCGGTGATGCGCACAAGATGACCTCCACAAGGCTCCTCGATGGCCGTAACCGTAGACGCTCCGGGTAGCTCTGCGAATATGTCCAGTGCCTTAGCGTCTTCCACTTCGAAGCCGATGGCGGTTACTGCCGCCGAACCTTCCGAGAGAATGTAACAAGGCGGCTCGGCGTCGGACCCGCGCAGATACACACTGCCGTTGAATCGCTCAGCGACCTGCAGGCCGAATTCGGTCAGAAAACGTTCCGCGGCGTCCAGCTCCGGCGCGCTGACTCGCACGTATGCCAGTTTGCTTGCTTTGATCGTGGGCATGTCGAGTTCCTGTTCCATCATCACGGGTGCTGTCGTTGAGCCTATCGGATGCGTTGACACCTGGCAATAAAAATGAGGAAATACTCAAAAATGATGCCGTGCTCAATCATCGGGAGTTCATATGGCGTTGGATGCGAGATCGCCGCAGGTGCTGATCGTTGGCGCGGGGCCTGTAGGCCAGCTCGCAGCGCTGTTGTTGTCCTGTCACGGCGTGCCGTCAATGCTCGTGGACAAGCGGCAGACGACGTTGACGGCGCCCAAAGCCCACGCCGTCAATGCAAGAACACTGGAGATCTGTGAAAGCATAGGTGTCAGCGCCACACGGTTGCGGGCTTTGGGTGCAGCGGCCAATGACGGCGGCCACGTCCGTTTCGTCGGGACGCTGACCGGGCCTGAATTCGGTTGCCTGCCTTACGAACGCCAGGATGACGGGGCATATGACGCCACGCCGTTCCCACTCAGCAACGTCCCGCAGCCGGTGTTCGAAGCCGAGCTCGTGGCGCGCATCAACGACGACGCAGCGATCGATTTTCGCCGCGGGGTGGAGTGCGTGTCGCTGCACGATATGGGCGAGCGGGTGGGTGCGGTGTTGCTGGATCGTGCGTCTGGCGAGCAGACACGGCGTTCGTTTGCCTACGTCATCGCCGCGGACGGCGCCGGTTCCAGCATTCGTCGGGATCTTGGTATCGAGATGGAAGGGCCCCAAGCGCTCGGACACTACCTGATGATCCACTTCCAGGCAGACCTGCGGCCACTGACACAGGGGCGGCGGGGCGTGTTGTACTTCCTGTTTGAGCCGGGCGTGAACGGCACGCTGATCGCCTATGATCACGCACGCACCTGGGTGTTGATGCACCCCTGGAATCCGCAAGCCGAGACGCTGGCAGATTACGACGATTCGCGTTGCCTGGAGCTGATCGAACGGGCCGTTGGGGGGCCGCTGCCGGAAACGGTGGTTGAAAACATCAGCCCCTGGGCGATGTCTGCGCAGGTGGCGCAGCGGTACGCTAAGGGGCGCATCTTTCTCGTGGGCGATGCCGCGCATCGCATTCCTCCTGCCGGTGGCCTGGGGCTCAACTCGGGGGCAGGGGATGTGCAGAACCTGACGTGGAAGCTGGCGGCAGTGCTCAAAGGCGATGCCGGCACAGCGCTGCTGGACACCTACGAGACCGAACGGCAACCGGTGGCGGCAAACAACAACGCGCAGAGCCTGGCCAACGCTGCGAAGATTTTCGACCTGATCGTCGCTGTGCATGGTACAGAGCCTGATAGCGTCGCCGAGCGCTATGCGGCGGTGGCCGCAGACCCGGGCGCGTTTGCTGAGCTTTCTGCAGCGGTTGCAGCGCAGCGGCCGCACTTCGACAGCTTCGCGCTGCAGCTCGGCTATCGCTATGCAAGCGCCGCGATCCTGGAACCGGCACCGATTCCGGAGGTTACAGACGTTTCCGACTATCGACCGTCGTGGGATGCCGGGGCGCACTTCCCACATCATTGGGTGGAAGTGTCCGGCCAGACGGTTCCGCTGCAATCCCTGCTGCCTGCCAACCGCTTTACGCTATTGTCCGGGCCGACGGCGGAATCGATGCAGTTGGATCCGCTGATCGCCGAGGTGCGCTACGGCGTCGACTTTGACGTCGCGGATGACTGGTGGGCGCACACCGGTCTTGCGGATGCTGGAGCACTGCTGATCAGGCCGGATGGGCACATTGCCGCGCGATTTCAGGCGCCGTCTGCGCAGGCAGTGGAAGCTGCGCTGGATCGCATTCTCGCAAGAGGCGGCAGGGATTAACCGACGGGTTCGGTGCTGCTGGAAAGGAACTTCGTGAACACGCGGGTAACCTGTTGTTCAGCACGCCGGGGCGTCATACCTAGCAGGCGAAGCGTCGCTGCGCAGGTCTGACGGATGGTGCCATCGCTCATATCCGGATCGAGCAGCAATGCGACGCGGATGAGCGAAAGCACCTGATTGATCAGCAGCAGATTCACCTCAACGGTGAAGTGGCCCTGGCTTGTGCCGATCTCCAGGTCCTGTTTCAGGTACTGAATGGTTGCGGATTGCAGCTCGGTGACCACAAACACGCCCTGCACGAACACGCTCAGCCACTCCGGCTCGTGCCGTGCGATCTCCAGTATGCGGGCGGTTGCCAGTGCCACCCGCGTTGGGCCGTGTTCGAGGTGGCTCATCTCCTCGTTGATCTGGCGTGTGAACTCCGCCGCCAGGCCGATGGTTACATCTCGCAGAAGCTCGTTCTTGTCCTGGTAGTAGTTATAGAAGGTGCCGTTGGCCATGTCCGCATGGTTGGTGATGTCGACAATGCTGGCGCCTTCGAAACCCTTGGCGGCGAACACGCTGATCGCGCTGTCCAGCAGGGCGCTGCGGGTTCTTTCACGCTTTCGCTTGCCGGCGGTTTGTTCACGAAACAGATGGTGGGTGGTTGCAGGCACCGTCGCACGCTCTTCGGTTGGTGCCGCCAATCTATCCGAGGCGTTGACAGGAGGCAACGATAATGAGAAAAACATCATATATGAGATTTATCTCAAAATAATCTCAAAATAATGTCGATGTACCGTATAGCGGTGGCGCATAGCGAAGCCTGTGAGGCGAGGAGTGGCTGAACGTGGATCTTGGTCTGGTTGGTAAGAAAGCGATCGTTTGCGCGTCATCTCGCGGCCTCGGCAAAGCCTGTGCACTTGCCCTGGCGCGCGAAGGGGTGGACGTGGTCATCAACGGGCTGCACCCCGAGCACCTGGATGCGGCCCAGGCGGACATTGTGGCGTTGAATGCGGGCGGGGTGACGAGCGTGGCGGCAGATATTAATACTGCTGCCGGTCGGGCGTCGTTGGTGGCAGCCTGCCCCGACGCAGACATACTGGTGAACAACAACGCAGGCCCGCCGCCCGGCGCCTTTCAGAGCTGGGGCGAAGCACAGTGGCTGGATGCGCTCAACGCCAACATGCTGGTTCCGATCTTCATGATCCAGGGGTTGATCGAGGGTATGAAGGCGCGCCGATTCGGGCGTATCGTCAACATCACCTCGGCGATGGTCAAATCGCCGCATCCGGCCATGGGCCTGTCCACCGCCGCGCGTACCGGCCTCACGGCGCTGTGCAAGGGGATTTCCTCCGAGTCGGTGGCTTACAACGTCACCATCAACAACCTGCTGCCAGAGCGCATCGATACCGACCGCCAGCAGCAGATGGCGAAGCTCATGATGCAGACGCAGGGCCTGACCTTTGAGGAGGCGCGTGCCGCCATCGCCGGTACCATCAAGGCCAAACGTTTGGGGCGCCCTGAGGAATTTGGCGATGCGTGTGCCTACCTGTGCAGCGCCCAGGCCGGCTACATCTGCGGCCAGAACCTCCAGCTCGACGGCGGTTCCTACGCCGGGCTCATCTGACAACGAGGCCACCATGCTGAAATCCCTGGTAATCGTACTCTTGTTGTTACTGCTCGCTTTCGTCGGCTACAGCTATTACGTGTCTCAGCCGCTCTTCGACAGCAAGCGCGGGCCTTTCGAACCGCGCATTGCGGATCGTGCCGAGGCGTTGACCTTTGCACGCTCCGAACAGGGCCTGATTCTGGTAACCGAACATACGGGAGATGCGCTGCGAGGTTTCAACCTCACGCAGCGTTTTGGCGAAAGTGCAACAGCAGATCTGCTCGCCTTTATTGCGACGTTGGATGAATCGCAGCTGCCTGACCGCTCACAGGCAACCGAACGGTTCGCGCTTGCTGATCTGGTGATGCCACTTTCGTACGCTTATCCTTCAGTGGCCGCGGGCACCAACTTCAAAGAGCACGCGGAGGAGGTGTACTCGGACGATCCGCCGTTTCTCTTTCCCAAGCTTACGCAGGCAGGCGCGTGGAACGATGCGGTTGCCTTCCTGCCGCGCCTGGATTTCGAAGCGGAGCTGTGTATGTTTCCGCTTTCGCCTGTCAGCAACCCGCAGGCGCTGCCAGACTTCGGTTTGGTCCTGTGCAACGATTTCACAGATCGTCTCACGCTCATTCAGGAGATCGAACTCGGTGAGCCCTTTGGCCGTACGGGCTTTGCTTCCGGCAAAGCCTGTGCGCAGTGCCTGCCCACCGGATATCTGGTGGTCGTTCCCCGTTCGCCGGAGTTCTACCGGTCGTTGGAGCTTGCGCTGTACGTCAACGACGAGAAGCGGCAGCAGTTTCGCATGCAGGACATGATCCTGCCGATTGAGCAGATCATCGCGCAAGCCT
>JAUILW010000274.1 GCA_030432795.1 Gammaproteobacteria bacterium | reverse complement strand
GCGACTGCCAAGGTTCCTGCCTCGTCGATGATCAGCAGGTCGCCGATACGGGATACGCGGCCGCTGCGCTGCGCGTTGTCAGGTGCCGTGAGGTTGTACGCATCGTGCACGTAACTCGCGCCTACGTAGCGGCTGCCGAGGCCCAGCGCGTCGGTAAACTGCAGCGGTACGCCGGTGACGATCAGGTACACGAGCACTACGCCTGCGATGGCGCCCATGATGCGATGTGCGCGGTTGAGTGGTTGTTCCCGGGGGGCGCCCGGTGGCCCTTGCATGCGTGTCTCGCCCAGCTACAAGCCGGTAGATTGCCAGGCCATCATGCGTAAGGCACCCGCTTCGTAGCGCCACACGCTGATGAAGCGGTTTCTCAGGTCGCGTTCCTGGCCATCTTTGCGCACCCGGCCGGCAACTTCGCCGGTGGCGATCACCGCATCTCCCACCGTGCGAACCTGCACGTCGGTCGCCTCCAGGGACAGGTAGCGCACCGCGCCGTCGGCGATGGTATCGAGCACCGCCTGCCGGTCGTCGGTGCGGCCGGAGGAATGCGTCCAGGTGAGATCTTCCGTCAGGTAGGCAGCGAGTGCGGCTGCATCCGCGGCGACCATCGTGGCGCGGCGGGCGGCGTCTGCGCGTTCGAAGTCCGTTGTGGCGTTCATGGCTTAGCCTCCAGCGCGAGCACCAGGTTGGTCAGGGTTTCGTTCACCGGTGCTTGTCGTCCAATTTTTCGGGCTTGTGTTGGCACCGCACCGTTGATGACGCCCACTTCGCTGGCGCGCCCGGCCTCAATGTCCAGGAGCACAGAAGGTTTAGCGGCGGGCATGCGCGCGGCAAACTCGCGCACGAACTGTACCGGGTCATCCACCTGCACGTCGATGCCGGTTGCCCGGGCGATCTCCCACGCTTCCCGGGCGGCGGCGCGGCTCACCGCACCGACGTGTGGATGATCCATGACCTCGCCCAGGGTCAAGCCGGTGAGCGCACACGGTGCGCTGTAGGCGACGTTACAGATGAGCTTCTCCCACTGCATGCTGGCGATATCGGTTACCGCTTGCGTATCGAAACCGGCATCGCGCCATGCGCTGGCGATGCGTTCGACGGCATCCAAGGCAAGCCCGGCGTGGGCGCCGAAACGTATGGCCTTCATGTCGTTGTGATGCGCATGCCCCGGTGCCGGCAGCGACGCACCGAAACCCTGGGCGACGCCTACGATCAGACGCTGCGCCGGCACGCGCGCTGCCACCCGGTCGGCACTACCGAGCCCGTTCTGGATGGTGAGCACCAGCGACTCCGGCGTGAGCAGGGCGCTGGCTGTGGCGGAGGCTGCGTCCACGTGGGCTGCTTTCACGGCGATGATTACCAGATCTGCTGTACGATCTGGCACGTCGGCGTAGGCCTCGATACGCACCGTACGGTCGCCGCTGGCACCGCTCACGCGCAGGCCGCGCGTGTTGATGGCGTCCACGTGGGCAGATTGTGCATCCACCACGAATACCTCGTGACCGGCGGAAGCGAGCAGTGCGGCGTAGATAGAGCCCATGGCGCCGCAGCCGACAACACAAACTTTCACACCGCAGCCTCCGTGAGGCGAGCGATGGGTTCCGCAAGTTCGGGCTTACCCTCCAGACCGAATCCAGGCCGCTCAGTGAGTGTGGCGCGGCCCGACGCTACACGTACCTCTGGGCCAAAGCCGCCAAAAGGCTGGAATACGCCGGGATACGCTTCGCAGCCGCCGAGCCCGAGCCCCGCAACGATGTGCAGATTGATCAGGTGCCCACCGTGCGGAAAGCACTGTCGCCGCGAAAATCCCTGTGCCTCGATTGCGTCTATCATCGTGGCGTACTCGCCAAGCCCATAGCTCAACCCCGGGTCCATCTGAAAAACATCCTCGCCGCGCATGCCGCCGTAGCGCAACAGGTTACGCGCGTCGTTCGCACTGAATAGGTTCTCGCCCGTGGCGATGGGCCCGGGATAGCTTGCCGTGAGATGCGCGTTGAGCGCGTAATCCAGCGGATCGCCCGGCTCCTCGAACCAGCGCAGCGCGTAGGGTTGCAGCATCTGCGCGTAGGCGTCCGCAGTGGCTGCATCGAAGCGGCCATTGGCATCCACGGCGAGATTTGACCCGAGCCCTGCGACATCCAGCGCCGCTTCGATGCGCTGCGCGTCCTCGCGGATCGGCGCGCCGCCGATCTTGATCTTGAAGGCCTCAAAGCCGCTCTCGCGGTAGCTTTGCAACTCGTCGCGCAGCCGTGATGTGGAGTCAGCTTGGTAGTAGTAGCCGCCCGCGGCGTACACACCAACCGACGGATCGGCCGTGCGCCCGAACGCCCGGGCGATGGTGCGGCAAGCCGGTTCGCCGGCGAGCTTGGCGCGCAGGTCCCACGCTGCCAGTTCCACCGCCGCCACAGCTCCTGCTCGGTCGCCGTGGCCGCCGGGTTTTTCGTTGCGCATGGCGGTCGCCGCGCTGGCCGCGGGGGACAGTTCGCCGTCGCGCATCAGTGCCTCTGGGTCGGCCGCCAGGAGCCGTGGAAAGATGCGTTCACGCAGAATGCCCGACTGGCCGAAGCGGCCGATGGAGTTGAAGCCGATGCCGATCACCGGTCGGCCGCCCATTGCCTGGTCGCTGACCAGTGCCACCAGCGACACGGTGTGTTCCGCGAAGTTGACCACGGCGTTGGTGATGTCGCCGCGCAGCGGCACGGTGAGCTCTGAGGTGTGGAGGATGCGCACCGCGAAGAGGATTGCGCACGCCCCCTGCAAAATCAATATGATTGACCGTGTCCCAGGATGTGAAGCGTGGAGGGAGGAGCCATGAAAGAACTGCCCGCGGGGTTGGTAGGCAGCTACGCGCAGCCCAACTGGTTGATCGACAAGAGCCGCCTGGGCGAGCGCCTGCCGCCCCGGGTGTTGCTGCACGCGCTGTGGCGTGTGCCCGAGGCGCACCTCGAAGAGGCGCAGAACGATGCCACACGCATTGCGTTGGATGATCAGCACGCGGCGGGCGTGGACTTCGTCACCGACGGGGAGATACGCCGCGAGAGCTATTCCAACCGCTTCGCCAATGCGCTTGATGGCATCGACCTCGACAATCCCGGCCAGGCGGTGGACCGCACCGGCAAGACGGTGCCGGTGCCGCGGGTGGCTGGGCCGGTATCGCGCCGGGAGCCGGTGGAGGTGCGCTACATCGAGTTTCTCAAGGCGCATACCGATAGACCGCTGAAGATCACGCTGCCGGGCCCGTTCACCATGGCGCAGCAGGCGCAGAACGACTACTACGACAGTGAGGCTGAGCTCGCCATGGCGTACGCCGCCGCGGTGAATGAAGAGCTGCGCGATCTATTCGCAGCCGGTGTGGACATCGTGCAGCTCGATGAGCCCTACGTACAGGCGCGCCCGGAAGCGGCGCGGGAGTACGCCGTGGCGGCTATCGACCGTGCGGTTGCCGGCGCAACCGGTGCCACGGTGCTGCACGTCTGCTTCGGCTACGGCAAGCACGTGGACGACAAGCCGGACGGTTACGCCTTCCTTGGCGAGCTGGATGGCTGTCGGGCAGACGAAGTGTCGGTGGAATGCGCCCAACCCAAGCTGAAGATGACGGTGCTCGATTGCCTGCCAAACAAAAAGGTGCACGTTGGTGTGATCGATCTGCGCGATACCGCGGTGGAAACGCCGGAGACCGTTGCCCGGCGCATCGAGGCGGCGCTGGAGATCGTGCCCGCCGAGCGCATGGTGGTGGCACCCGACTGCGGCATGAAATATCTCGACCGGACGGTGGCGTTTGGCAAGCTCTGCAGCATGGTGGCAGGTCGTGATCTGGTGCTTGGGCGCCGGGTGAGCCGATAGCGGGTGGCCCTATGATCGTTCGTCGAATGCTCAAGCATGTGGGCGAGCAGAACTGGTTGGCGGTGGTGCTCGATTTCCTCGTGGTGGTGCTCGGTATCTTCATCGGCCTGGAAGTGTCGAATTGGAACCAGGCACGTGTCGAGCGGCAGCAGGCGAACTATTACATCGATCTGCTGGCAACCGAACTGGCGGAGGATATCGATGCCGGCGCGGCGGAAATCGAGGCTAGTCTGGCGACGCTCCGCCGGAGCTTCGAAGCCGCTGAGCTAATGACGAAGCCGGCCTGGAGCGCTGAAGAAGAAGCGACGTTCAAATCCGCGGTGATGTCCACCATCGAGCTGTGGGGGCCTAAACACCTGCCGGTGTCACTGCGGCAGCTCATCGATGGCGGCAAGCTAGACCTCATCGAGTCGCGGCCTTTGCAGGCCGCCATCCTCGAGTACGAGACGGCCTTTCTCGAAGCCATCGAGCAGACCAGAACGTCGTATGCATTCTCAGTCGCCATCACGCCGAAGATCACGGAGGCGATGCGCTTCGAACGCCGCATGATCGTAAGCTCTGCGGATGAGCTGCTCGGCGATCGGGTGCTGCGCGCGGCGGTGAGAGACAAGGCGGTCTGGCAGCGCATCCAGCTCGGTGTGCTCGAAACGCTGCAGGCGTCGCGATTGAGCCTTGCTGAGGCCATACGTCAGCAGCGCCCGCCGACGGGAGGTGCGCATGACAAGCGGTGAATGCAACTGCGGCGCGGTACGCTTCCGTCTCTCCGTCGAACCTGAGGGAGTGTTTATCTGTCACTGTTCGATCTGCCGGCGGCACACGGGCACTAACGGTAACGCAGTGGTCGTCGTCGACAATGAGGCGTTCCACTGGCTCGCCGGGGAAGACCAGGTGCGCACCTGGCGCAAGCCGGGTCATGACTGGCAGATCTGGTTCTGCGGCGTTTGCGGCTCGCAGTTGCCCGGCGCAAACGACGACCAGCGTATGTTCGTACCCGCGGGTCTGCTTGCGCAGTCGGTCGATCACCTTCGGGTGCTGCACCATATCTGGGTGGATTCGAAAGCCGTCTGGGACGAGATCGGCGACAGCGGTCAGCAGCATCCCGGAGCTTTCACGCCGTCTTAGCGGCCCATCTATTTTTGTCTGGCTGGCTTGTTTAGACTGGTGCAGCCGCGACCTGCGGTTCTACCGGAAGCACGTTATGGACGCTCCCCGCATTGCCTTGTTTGCTGCTTTTCTTCTCATTGTTCTGCTGCCTGGCGCCCCCGGGGCGGCAGAACCAGACGAGCCCCAGGA
>JAUILW010000273.1 GCA_030432795.1 Gammaproteobacteria bacterium | reverse complement strand
CGACTCGAGTATCAGCCTCTCGCTCGATGCGGTGGAGCGGCTCTGGTCGGTATCTTCCAGACGCAGAATGAACTGGCCACCGTGATGCCGGGCAAACGCCCAGTTGAACAGGGCGATGTAGGCGGTTCCAACATGCGGATCGCCCGTGGGCGATGGCGCGATACGGGTGCGCACGGGTGTAAGGGGTGTAGACATGGCGCGCCATTATAGGGATGACTTATCATGCCGCCAAAAAGAACCAGAAATATTTGGGGGCGTTTTGCAGCGACTGATCTTCGGCGGCGACGGTACCACCCAGGTGGCGCAGCTATCCAACATGGCCAACCGTCACGGACTCATCGCCGGCGCCACCGGCACCGGCAAGACGGTGACCCTGCAGGTGCTGGCGGAAGCATTCTCCCGTGCCGGTGTGCCGGTATTCGCAGCCGATGTGAAGGGCGACCTCTCCGGTGTTTCCGCGGCGGGCAAACCGCACAAAGAAATCGATCGTCGACGGGCACTGATCGGCATTGAAGAACACACGCTGCGCGGCTACCCGACCGTGTTCTGGGACATCTTCGCCGAGCAGGGCCACCCGGTGCGCACCACCATCTCCGAGATGGGGCCCAATATCCTCGGCGCCCTGCTGGACCTCAACGAAACGCAGACCGGCATTCTCTACGCCTGCTTCGCCATCGCCGACGACGAAGGCATGCTGCTGCTGGATCTCAAGGATCTGCGCAGCCTGCTGGCATGGATGAGCGAGAACGCCGCCGAGCTACGCCAGGAGTACGGCAACATCTCCGCCGCATCCGTGGGCGCCATCCAGCGCCGCCTGCTGGTGCTGGAAGAACAGGGCGGCGACCGCTTCTTCGGCGAGCCGGCAATCCAACTGCGCGATCTCATGCAGAAGGACTTCTCCGGCAACGGCGTGATCAGCCTGCTGGACTCCGAGCGGCTGCTGCGTGAATCACCCAAGCTGTATGCCGCTTTTCTGTTGTGGCTTCTCTCTGAACTCTTCGAGGAGTTACCCGAAGCGGGCGATGCGGATCGCCCCAAGATCGTGCTGTTTTTCGATGAGGCGCATCTGCTTTTTAAGGACATGCCCAAGGCGCTGCTCGACAAGGTGGAGCAGGTCTTCCGGCTGATCCGCTCCAAAGCAGTGGGCGTCTACCTGGTGACACAAAACCCCACGGATGTGCCGGACAACGTGCTCGGCCAGCTGGGCTTCAAAGTGCAGCATGCCCTGCGCGCCTTCACACCCAAAGACCAGCGCCAGCTCAAAGGGGTGGCCGCCGGCTTTCGCAACGACCAAGGCGTGGACGTCCTTGGCACGCTTACCACGCTCGGCGTCGGCGAAGCGTTGGTGTCGGTGCTCGATGAAGAAGGCGCGCCGACTTCGGTGGTGGCCGCCACCATCGCACCACCGGAATCCCGCATCGGCCCGATCGACGCCGAAGAACGGGCGGAGCGGATCAGCAACTCACCGCTCGCCGGCCGCTACGACGACGCCGTGGACCGTGAGAGCGCTTACGAGATGCTGCACAACCGTGCCGAGCTGGCGGCGAACAAAGCAGCCGCTGAGGAACGTGCGCAGGCCGAGGCAGAAGCTCGGGAGAAAGCGGCGCGCGAGAAAGCCGCAGCTGAAGAACGTGCACGCAAGGCCGCGGAGAAGGAAAAGAGCCGCAAATCCAACCGGCAGTCCGCCGGTGAGGCTTTCTTCAAGAGCGCCGTACGCAGCCTCGGCAGATCGCTCGGCACCCGCCTCGCGCGCGGCATTCTCGGATCGCTGCTGAAATAGCCTCAGCCCTGCTTCGCCGGCACGTCCACGTTCATCGTGATAGTCGCTGCCTGTTTCGGCGCCAGCAGCGCGTTTTCCACCTCGAACCGCAGGGTCAGCCTCTTCCCGGGGTTCGGACGTTTGACGGCCACCACCACACTGCCATGCGCGGGCACATCCACCCGATCGCCGGAGTGCATGAATGTGTTCTCGGTGAGGTTACGCAGATTGAGCACCGCATCGCTGGCGTTGGACAGCGTCACCTCGAGCACGTCCGAGCCTTCCATCCAGCCACCGGCCTGGGCGTCGAGGGATGCATCCAGAAGGGCCGACAGCTCCGCTTCCCGGCCGATGAGCAGGTTGCGAAACCAGACCACCGTGCGTTTGTCGAACAGCGCCTGGCGAATCGCATCAGAAGTCCTCGCTTTCGCCAGCACCAGGGTCACCGGTCGGTGCCCACCAGCTTCCGAGGCATAGTCCCAATCCACCAGATTGTGCACGTCCGACACGCCGATGAGCGTCAGATCATGGGCCAGCGCGATGGCATGCGCTTCTTCGGAGTAGTCCTGGCCATTGGCGACTTCTATGCCGTGGATGCGGCCGGCGTCGATGGCGGCGCGGTGGAAATCGCTGACCCGGGCGATGCCGTCCGGCGCCTGGCGCGTCCAGTAGGGATGATTCCAGAACAGGAACGCGCCCTGCGCGACTGCCGCCTGCAACGCTTCTTCCGCCGGCCAGGCCTGCGCCGCTTCGTAGTACGCAAGCACATCGTACGGCCCGGACGCCGGCTCCGGCGCATTGAGCAGTTCGTTGGCATTGCGCACGAATACGGCGTTGATGTGTCCGGCTGGTGCCTCGCGGGTGATTTCAGAGCCCGCAATAACGATCAGGTCTGTCGGCTCCGCCGCCTGCGCGGCGATCATGTAGGCGCGATTGCGATCCGGGTGCGGGATGTCAGCCTTGTGCGGCTGGTACTCCAAGTGCTCGGTGATGGCCAGTGCATCGAGGCCGTCTTTGACCGCCTCCTGCACGCGGATGCCGGGCCACACGTGCCCGTCGGAGAACACGCTGTGGGTGTGCAGGTCTACCACCAGCGTTACCGCGCCTGCGGTATCCGGAAACTCGATGAAGCGTGCGGATGCGGGCTCCGACGCAACGGTGCCATGGGCCATCACCCCGTGTGCGAAACACCCTGCCAGTAGTGCGGTTGCTGCGCGCATGTCCCTCTCCTGCCGCGAAAACGCCAAGCGTGCATCAAGCGCGCGTCCGCGACAACTGGCGTCACCAGTCGCCTGCGCAACAACCGGCTGATCACTACTTGAGCACCACCGCCGTCCCGCTGGCGCTCACCATGAGCATGCTGCCGCCCTGCCCCACGGTTTCGTAGTCGAGATCAACGCCGATGATCGCATTCGCCCCCATACTCCGGGCACGCGCTTCGATCTCTTCCAAAGCAATGGCCTGCGCTTTGCGTAGCTCGTCCTCATATGCACCAGAGCGGCCGCCGACGATGTCGCGAATGCCTGCAAACAGGTCCTTGAAAATATTAGCGCCAAGAATGGCCTCACCGCTGACGATGCCCAGGTAGCGGTCGACGGTGTGGCCTTCGATGCTCGGCGTGGTGGAGATGATCATGGGCGCTCCCTACAATCTGTGGTTCGTACCTGCGAAAGTAGAGCATGACTGACGACGCCTTGCACACCTACCTGCTCGATAAGCCCGGCGCGTGGCTGGATTATCCCTTCGGTCCCGACGTGCGCGTGTACAAGGTGGCGAAGAAGATGTTTGCCACCCTCGGCTGGGAAGACGATCTAGCGCGCACCAATCTGAAGTGCGACCCGCAGTACGCTACGGCATTGCGCGACATGTTCTCGGGCGTGCTGCCCGGCTACCACATGAACAAACGCCACTGGAACACGGTGCTGCTCGACGCATCGGTACCCACTTCGGAGATCGAAGCCATGGTCGACCACTCCTTCGCGCTGGTGGTCAGATCGCTCAGCAAGGCAGAACGGCTGCACCTGGAGGTTTCCCACGGCAAGGAGGCGGTCTATCGAGGACTCACGCCCTCCATACAGCGACCGACGTAGCGATCAATAGAAGAACGAAAAGTACGCCCGCACCACCCAGCTATCGAAACCGTAGAAAGGCTCCGTGCCAGGCGCAGCACTGGTTACCCGCACATCGCGGAAGTCGTCGTACTGGAAGTCGATGTAGTCGCCGAACAGGCTCGCCTCGACGCGGTCCACAAACGGCAGCCAGGACGGTGAGAACGTATAGCTTACCCCCGCGCCCACGGAATGCGTGGTGAACGATGCCAGCTCCTTGTCGCGTGCCATGAAGTTCTGCTCGCTCTGAAAGGCGAATAGATCGCTGTAGAAGTCCGCCGAGGTCTGTTCGTAGTAACGATACTTTGCTTCCACCGTGATGCCGTTGTCGAAGGGATGTGTGTAGGCGATTTCGGCGTTCCACGCATCGATTCCCCAGCTGTCGGAGAACGTACGCGCCTCGGCCTTCAGCGCCGCGCGATACGGCAGGTAGTACATGGCCCGCACTGCGAAAGCGGAGCTCGTGCGGGTGCGCGGATACACCTCACCCTGATAGCCGAAGCCGCGCGCTTCCGCGGCATCGAGGTAGCGCACCTGCCGGTAGGGGTTGTTCAGGTAACCTTCGTCGGTCACACCCTCATAGTTGAGGTTGACGATCATGTGCTTGGTGATCACCTGTGTCAGGTCCAGGCGATAGCTCTGCCGATCCGTTTTCTCTGAGAAGGTCGCATCACCATTGCGGCGCACTTCGTCGCGGCCCACCGCGTAGCTGAGCCCGAGCGTTGTGAGATCACCGAAGAAATCCTGACTGATACCGAACCGTACGGAGTCCGCCGTGTAATCGCTCTCCTCCGAGTTGGTGTACGACAAACCCATGAACGTCTTGCCGTGCAGGTAATCTACGCCGATGCTCGCCTCGTCACGCTCCTCGGTGTACTGGCTTGCAGTCGTCACCACGTCGATGGAGGCACTGGTGATCATGTCCACATAGTAATTGGCCCACACCGAGACCTTGTCCTTCACACTCTTGCGCACGAGCACCGAAGGACCGTCCACTTCCAGACCGCCGCCATCGTAACCGTGATACATGATGTCGGTACGGTCCTCAGGTAGAACCGCGGCATGGGTAAGCGACGTCGCGAAGCAGGCGAACGCCGCCAGCAAGATCCTAGTTACAGCCACATCCACCTCCTGAGCCACCTTCCGCACCACGAGCACCTTCACGCGCCTGATACACGTGGTGCAGATACGCCGCTGAAACCGGCGCGCGGTTGAAGCTCATGATCGGGTCCGCCAGGTGGTTGCGCTCGAACGGGCTCACCCACGGCTCGATG
>JAUILW010000272.1 GCA_030432795.1 Gammaproteobacteria bacterium | reverse complement strand
CGCGAGTCCTGCAGGATGCGGGCAACGGCCTCCAGATCCAGGGTATCGAGGCCCAGCTTTTCCAGCGCTTCGTTACTGATTTGCCAGTCACCCCCTTCCAGATCGTCGTCGAGCATCTGGCTTGCAACCTGCAACAGGTTCACCCACGTAGCGTGAGGACCCGCATAGTCGGGGGTATGTTGGTGACGAACGGCGGTCACGAGCTCGGCGGGCAGTTGCCACTGTTCGAAGAGTGTGGCGGCGAGAACCTCCCTTGGAAGGTTCATCACGTGTTCGTCTATCAGGTTGGTCGGCAGCTGCGGGTTGGCCTCCTGCAGGCGGCAGATGGTGCGGTACTGAGGAGGGAAAACGTGCCCGAGCACCAGCGTGCCGAAGTTGCTCAGAAGGCCAGCGAGGTAACAGCTTCCCGGGGTGAGTGAGGAATCCGTGGGAAGCCGCTTTGCGATGGCTTCCATCGCGGCCGCGGTGAACACGGACTTCAGCCAGAGAGGGGCGGCCCCCCGCACCTCGTTGTCCGGCAGCTTCAACGTGCCGGAGAGCACCAGTCCGAGCGCGAGGTTCATCACCAGGTCGAAACCGAGAATGCGCATGATTGCATCATCCAGGGAACGCGCCGAGGGATCGGCAGCGTAAAACGCCGAGTTCGCCCAGCTAATGATCTTGGCGGCGATGGCTGCATCGGTTTCGACGATGGCGACAAGCTCGCTCAGGTCGAAGTTGGGGTTTGCCTGCAGGGCGACGATGCGGCGTGCTGCGTCTGGTAGCGGTGGAATCTCCAGCGTTTCATCGAGCCGCTGCTGGATGCGCAGCGTCGTGAAGCTGGTAACCGCATCGTGGATGCGCGCTTGGTCTGAGCGGTTGTCTTCGATAGCTCCGACCGGTGTACAGCACTGCACGCTTGCGGCGCCGGCAAAAGCTTCAATGGGTACGCTTGCGAACTGCTCGCCCAGCCAGGCCTGGACCTTCGGCTGGCTCAACAGACTGTGATCGATCAGCACACGGGAGAAGTCCAGCGATTCGTTCAGCGCCTCGCCATGGCGGTGCGATGCGGGCATCGGCCGGAAATCAGCACCCTGCGTGACGTTGAATTCGCAGATGTCGAATAGCGCTTCGGTTGGATGCGCCAGCCACAGCTCAGCGTCGCTGTTCTGCGCGGCCAGATGGGTGATCCGTACGACGGGCTCGGCGTTTTCCATGCTCACTCGCGGGCGGTTGCTATCTCCTGAGTATAGGAACCGCTGGCGATTGTGGGGCGGGCGCTACACGGCCAGCGTCTCGCTACTCCCCGGGGTCCATGCGCGCAGTAGGCGGCCTACTTTGCCCGGGTCGCCAGCCATGAGCTCGTCGCCCCGGGCGACTGCCTTTGCTACCAGGTGCTGGTGGACGGAGAGATCGGCGACGCGGAAATCCTGTTCGCCGGTCTGACGTGCGCCGAGGATCTCACCCGGGCCGCGAAGTTTGAGGTCCTGCTCGGCGATGAAAAAGCCGTCGGAGCTGTCGCGCATCACCTTCAGGCGGGCGCGGGCGTTGGCGCTGGGTTTGCCACCGTGTAGGAGCACACAGTGGCTCGCGTTGCTGCCCCGACCCACGCGCCCACGGAGCTGGTGCAGTTGCGCGAGGCCAAGGCGTTCCGGGTTTTCGATGATCATTGCCGTGGCGTTGGGCACATCGACGCCGACTTCGATTACGGTGGTAGCGACCAGCAGATCCAGCTCATGGGCTTTGAAGCGACGCATCACTTCGGCCTTTTCCGCGGTGCTCATGCGTCCGTGGAGCAGACCAACGCGGGCGTTGTTGAGGCGCCCGGCGAGTTCTGCTGCCACCTCGGTTGCGCTGGCCGCGTCGATATCGTCGGACGGCTCGATCAGCGTGCACACCCAGTATGCCTGTCGGCTGGTGGCCAGCAGGTGCTTCAGCCAGTCGATGAGCTGTTGGCGCTGAGATGGCGCCATCACCCGGGTATCGATGGGCTGGCGACCTACCGGTAGCTCGTCGATTATCGACAGGTCCATATCGGCGTACAGCGCCATGGTCAGCGTGCGAGGGATAGGGGTGGCGGTCATGATGAGCTGGTGGGGCTCCACGCCTTTGCCCCGCAACGCCATGCGCTGATATACCCCAAAACGGTGCTGCTCATCGACGATGGCGAGGGCCAGGTTGGCGAACTGCACTTGATTCTGAAAGAGCGCGTGCGTGCCGATGGCAACCAATGCCTCACCATGCTCTATGGCAGCCAGACGCTCGCGCCGCTCCGCAGCCGGCAATCCACCGGTAAGCAGTACGGTGCCGATGCCCAGCGGCTCAAGCCAGGTGGAAAAGTTGAGAAAGTGTTGCTCTGCGAGGATCTCCGTAGGCGCCATAATGGCGGTCTGGCAGCCCTGCTCAGCGGCGCGTATGGCGGCAAACGCGGCCACCACTGTTTTGCCGGACCCTACGTCGCCCTGCACGAGGCGTAGCATGGGTACGCGTTTCTCGAGGTCCGTGAGGATGTCCTTTACCACGCGCCGCTGTGCGCCGGTCAGCTCGAAGCCGAGGTTGGCGAGCAACGAGCGACCCCACTGCGGGCCGCGCGGTAGCGCGGTGGCCCGATGGCTCAAACGCTCGCGGGCGCGATGCTTCATGACGATGTAGTAGGCCGTGAGTTCGTCGAGCGCCACGCTTTCCCGCGCTTCGGCGATCTGCTCGGGTGTCGTGTGTGGGGGGGGGGCGTGGAGGAAGCACAAGGGTGCGTAGGTGTCGGCCCAGTCGAGAGGAAGCACTTGCCCGATCAGCCGACGCCAGAGCTTCTGGCTCAAACCCTTGGCGGTTGAGTAAACCGGGGTGAGCTCTCCCTCTGCTTCCGGGGGCTCTCCGTCGTGCAGCTGATAGTCTGGGTGCGCGACTTCCACCCGATTGCCGATGAACCGTGCTTCTCCGTATCCACGCAGGTAGCGGCCTTCGCGAAAAGTGGCCTGCTGGCGACTGTTGAAGTGATAAAAGCGCAGCACCAGAAAGCCGGTGTCGTCTTCGATGGTTACCGTCAAGCTGCGGCGCTTGCCGTATTGGATGCCGGAGCTTGCGATACGCCCGGCAAACTGTATGGCCTCGCCGGGCCGCACCGCCGCCAGCGGCACGAGCTGTGTGCGATCCTCGTAGCGCATCGGTAGATGCAGCAACAGGTCTTCCAGGGTATGAATATCCAGGCGTTCGAGCTGCGCGCGAATGCTTGGGCCAACGCCTTTTAGGGTTTGTACACTGCGGTGTGCCGGGTCCGCTTCGGTCAACCGCGCACCAGTATGGCGTCCGCTTCCACATCCACCCCTTTAGGCAGGGCGGCGACCTGTACCGCGGCACGTGCCGGGTACGGTTCCCTGAAGTGCTCTGCCATCACCTCGTTTACGGCCGCGAACTCGCCGAGATCGGTGAGGAAGATGGTGACCTTCACCGCGTCGTCGAGGCTGAAGCCCGCCGCCGTGGCAATAGCTGCGAGGTTCGCAAACACGCGTGCCGCGCGAGCGCGAAAGTCGCCCTGCACCACGTCGCCGGTGGCCGGATCCAGGGGTATCTGTCCGGATATGTACAGCGTATCGCCGGCGAGGACAGCTTGGTTGTAGGTGCCTATGGCGCCGGGTGCCTGGTCGGTTGAGATGATGGTTTTGGTCATCAGGAACTGGTTCTCACGATGGAAAGGGTCGCCCCGATCGCGCGTACGCGGCGCATGATGCGGGCGAGGTGGGTGCGGTCGCGCACGCCGATTGTGACGACGACGCTGGTGACTTCGGCGCTGCGCTCTTCAACGTTGATGTTCTCAATGTTGGCGTCAGCGTCCGTGAGCGTGGTTGCGAGCTCGGCGATGATGCCCTTCCTGCGGTTCAGGTCGATGCGCAGCGAGGTGAAGAATTCGGCGCGGGTGGTTGCAGACCAGCGCGCGGGAATGATCTCGCTGGGCTTGCGGCGGCGGATCTCCGCCATGTTGGCGCAGGTTTCGATGTGTACGACGAAACCTTTGCCTGGGGTCATGTGGCCGACGATGGCGTCGCCAGGGACCGGCCCGCAGCAACGCGCGTACTTCACCACGAGGCCTTCGCCGCCATGCAGGTGTACCGGGCCGTCGTGCTCGATGGAGACCGCTTCATAGTTCGGGTCATCTGCGGCGAGCAGGCGCTGTGCCACCACGTAAGCCATCTGGTCGCCGTTGCCAATAGCCGCGAGCAGCTCGTCGAGCTTGCGCACACCGAACTCCTTGAAAACGCGACGCAGGCGGCGGAAGTCGAGATTGTTGATGCTCTTGTTGGACGATGCCAGTGAACGGTCGAGGAGCTTGCCGCCCAGTTCTACCGCTTCGGACTGCTGTTGCGACTTCAGCGCGTGCCTTATGCCTGAGCGGGCTTTGCCGGTGACGACGAAGGTGAGCCACTCCGCTTTGGGCTTGGCGCCCTGGGACGTGAGGATCTCGACGTACTGGCCGCTCTGCAACTGTGTGGACAGTGGCGCGAGGTTGCCGTCCACCCGGGCGCCTGTGCAACGGTTGCCGATGTCGGTATGCACTGCGTAGGCGAAGTCTACCGGTGATGCCCCGCGGGGCAGCTCCATGATGTCGCCGCTCGGTGTAAACACATAGACCTCATCCGGGAACAGGTCGATCTTCAGGCTCTCGATGAACTCCAGTGGGTTGCCGGCACGCTGCTGCAGCTCCAGCAGGTCGCGTACCCATTCCCGCGCGCGCTGTTGGCTGGAGTCGAAGTCCGCCTCGCTGGAGGTCTTGTACAGCCAGTGGCCGGCGATGCCGTTTTGCGCTACGGCGTCCATATGCTTGGTACGAATCTGCACCTCGATGGGAATGCCATGCATGCTGAACAGGGTCGTGTGCAGCGACTGGTAGCCGTTTGCCTTCGGTATGGCTATGTAGTCTTTGAAGCGGCCCGCCATGGGCTTATAGAGATTGTGGATGATGCCTAATGCCCGGTAGCACTCGTCCGCTTGTGAGACGACGACGCGGAAGCCGAACACGTCCATGATTTCCTCGAAAGATTTGTGCTGAGCTTTCATCTTTCGATAGATCGAGTACACGTGCTTCTCGCGCGCCACGACGCTGGCGCTGATGCCTTCCTGCATCAGCGAACGGGAAATGGAGCGCCGCACCTCGTCCATCAGCACCTTGCGGTTGCC
>JAUILW010000271.1 GCA_030432795.1 Gammaproteobacteria bacterium | reverse complement strand
CTCACCGATCGCGCATCCATCAACCTGCTTCATCGTCACTTCCCGGCGATTGCAACCACGCAACCGGAGTTGCTGCTGGATCTGGCACTCGTGAAGCACTACACGCTGGTGCTGCCCGTGTGGCTGGTGAGCAGTACCTCCCTCAGGGATCTTAGGGAAGTGCGCTTACCTACCGTAGACTTGAGTCTGTCGATTTGCCTATGCTGCCGCAAAGAACGCGAGCTCTCACCGGCTGCCAGCCGAATGGCGAACATATTTCGGACGGAAGCGGCAACAGTCCAGGAAAGGCTGGACCATGCGGTGTAAGAGACCCCCGTCTGCACACTTGTTGCACGCTGAATCGTTCGCAGACGCGTTGTGCGACTCCAGAATTGAGAAAGAAGGGACACATGCAGAACTTCAAAGGCAAAACCGCCGTGGTGACTGGCGGTGCGAGCGGTATCGGGCTCGCCCTGGCACAACGGTTTGCAGAAGCCGGCATGAACATCGTGCTGGCGGATATCGAAGAGAAAGCACTGGAGCGCGCCGTGGAGTCTTTCCAGATGCGCCAGCAGCCGGTGCTGGGCTGCGTGACCAATACCATGCGCAAAGACTCGGTAGAAGCACTGCTCGCCGCCGCCCGGGAACGGTTCGGCAACATCCACATCCTGTGTAACAACGCAGGCGTTGTGAGCGGCGGGCCGCCGCAGGCGATCTGGGAAGTCTCGCAAAGCGACTGGGACTGGGTGATGGGCGTCAACTTCAACGGCGTGCTCTACGGCATTCAGTCCTTCGTGCCGCACATGCTCGCGCACGGCGAGCCGGCACACGTGGTCAACACCGCATCAGTCGCCGCCTTCATGCCCGGCGGCGGCACGTACGGTGTCAGCAAGCACGGCGTGCTGGTGGTGAGTGAGGCCATGTACCGGGACCTCACCGGCAGCAATGTCGGCGTGTCGGTGTTGTGCCCCGGGTGGGTGAACACGCAGATCGCCCGTGCCGAACGCAACCGGCCGGGTAACCTGAGAAGCGCACACAATCCCGACGGCCAGGCGCTGGATGTAGAGGACGCCCTGCAGGCGGGACGCCAGCCGTCCGACATCGCCGAGGCCGTGTTCCAGGCAATCGAGCAGGAGCGGTTCTACATCCTGCCGCACAGCGGCTGGGACAAAGTGGCATTGGGCCGCACCGCAGCCATCGTCGCGCGGGGCGCCCCCTACGACCTGGACATCCAGGCGCTGCGCGACAGCGCAACCGCCGACGAAGATCTCTGAAACCAGACAAATCACTGAACGGAGGACCGGCATGCTGCCGACCATCACCGTACCCGCGCGTTTTCGCGGCCCGCCGGAATCCGGTAACGGCGGTTACGTGGCAGGCGCCATCGCCGAACGGGTGCGCGCACTCAGCGGCCTGGCTGATGATGCCGCCATAGAGGTAACGCTGCGCGCACCCACACCGCTGGACCAACCGATGCAGCTGCACGCCGGCGAGGTGGCGCACCTCATGGCAGGAGAAACGCTGATCGCGGAGGCGACCCCCGCTTCCCTCGAACTGCAGATACCCCAGCCGCCGACGTTTGAGGCCGCCCTCGCCGCACGCGATGGATCTCCCGCCTTCATCCGCAACATCAACCCCCTGCTGCCCGACGGCACCGGCTTTCACCCGATCTGTTTCTGCTGCGGCGCGGACGTAGCTGCAAACGAAGGGCTGCATGTGTACGCCGCACCCGTGGATGGTTTTACCGGTGTCGCCGCTGCATGGCGGCCACCGACAGCGTTCACAGACGCCGACGGGTACCTGCCGGAACCGATACTCTGGGCCGCGCTCGACTGCCCGGGGCAGTTTGCCTACTACGCCTCAGGCATCCGCACCGGCATGCTCGGTCGCATGACCGGGCGCATACTCAGAGCGGTTGCCGCAGAGCAGAATCTGCGCGTCATCGGCTGGTGCCTGGAAGTCGAGCGCAGCAAACATTTCGCCGGCACGGCGCTGTTTGACCAGGCAGGCAGCCTCTGCGGATACTCTCGCCAGGTGTGGATCGGGAGGATGGACCAGTGACCACGGGATTTGTTTTTCACGAGCTCTATCTGTGGCACGTAACGGGACAGTTCGCCGGCGTCATCCCTTACGGCAACGGCGTCGAGCCTTACGAGCACGCAGAAAACGAAGGCACCAAGCGACGCTTTCGCAACCTCCTCGAGGTCAGCGGCCTGCTCAAGCACCTCACGGCCATCGAACCACGGCCTGCCACCGACGAAGAAATTCTGCGCGTGCACACCCAGGCGCACCTGGATCTGCTGCGCGAGCACAAGGATGATCTCTTATTCGACCCGGGGATGCTCACGCCCATGGGCCGCGGCAGCTTCGATATCATCAAACTCTCGGCTGGCGGCGTCATCGAGGCGGTGAACGCCGTGGTCAACGGCTCGGTGCGAAACGCCTACGCCCTGGTGCGCCCGCCCGGCCACCACGCCATGCCGGACCTCGCCATGGGCTTCTGCTTTCTGTGCAACGGCGCCATCGCCGGGCGCCACGCGCTGGACGTGCTCGGACTTGATCGAATCGCCTACGTGGACTGGGACGTGCACCACGGCAACGGCACGCAGGCCGCGTTCTACGACGAGCCGCGCGCGCTGACCATTTCCATTCACCAGGACACCTGCTTTCCGCCGGACTCCGGCCACCTGCACGAACGGGGCGCCGGTGAAGGTACCGGCTACAACATCAACGTGCCGCTGCCGCCAGGTTCCGGCGTAGGCGCCTACGAGCATACGTTCGACACGGTGGTGCTGCCGGCCCTGCACGCTTACAAGCCGGATCTCATCATCGTGCCGAGCGGCTTCGATGCCGGCGGCTGGGACCCGCTCGGCCGTAACATGATGACGAGCGAAGGCTATCGCTCACTCACCGGCAAGCTGATGCAGGCGGCGGACGCGCTCTGCGAAGGACGTTTGGTGATGTGTCACGAGGGCGGCTACAACGGAGCGACGGTGCCGTTCTTCGGGCTTGCGGTGATGGAGACGCTGTCCGGCATACGCACGGACATCGAAGATCCATTCCTGCCGCTCCTCGCCGGCCTAGGCTACCAGGATCTGCAGCCGCACCAGGCGGAGGTGATCGGCAAGGCGGCGGCGTTTGTTGGGGATATTGGCGGCTGAACCAATAGCATCCTTGAACCTCTTGCGTTGTTCACAGCCGCAACGTAGCGGATGCTCCTGCCATGTACAGAACCTGCACGACAAGCGCCAGCCGCTGCGCTAGGCTCTGGCTCATCTCAGGATCTGGCGACCCAGGAGGTCGATCATGACGAACCGGCTGCTCATCTGCATCTGCACCTGCTTACTCATCGCTGGCTGCACCGCCACTGGCACCCAGCGCTCCACCGGCGAGCGAGTGGACGACACCGCGGTAACCGCCAAGGTGAAAGCGGCGCTGGTGTCCGACCCGCTCACAGACGCCTCGGATATCGAAATCGAAACCTTTCGTGGTGTCGTGCAGCTCAACGGTGTGGCCGACAGCGACGAGGAAAAGGTCCAGGCGACCGCCGTGGCGAGGAATGTGATCGGCGTGAAGGAGGTGGAGAACAACCTCATCGTGCGCGCCAGCCGCTCAGTGGGCGAGTTCGTGGACGACAACATTCTCAAGGCAAGGGTAAACGCAGCGCTGGCCAAGGACCCGGACACCAGCGCCTTCGCGGTGGATGTGGACGCCAACCGCGGCACGGTGCTGCTCGGCGGCTTCGTGGCAAGCGAAGCAGTGCGGCAGAGGGTGACCGAGGTGGTGACGCGCGTGCCCGGCGTGCGGGAACTGAAGAACAACCTGCGCGTGAAGCATGTGGATTAGGCAAGCCGTCCACTCCCGGCAAAGGTAGACTGGCTGCTTACGAGGGAAAGCCATGAACGAAACCATTCAACTGAAGATTTTCACCGACTACGTGTGACCCTGGTGTTACCTCAGTACCGGGCGTATTGACAGACTGAAGGCGGAACACGACATCGCGGTGAGATGGGTGCACTTTCCTCTGCACCCCGAGACCCCACAGGAAGGCGCGGAACTCGAACGCCTGTTCGCCGGGCGCGGCATCGACCTCGAGGCCATGTACACGCGTATGAAGGCGCTGATGGACCAGGAGGGCCTGCCTTACGGCCGACGCACCCATACCTACAACAGCCGTCTCGCCCAGGAACTCGGTATGTGGGCAGACACGCAAGCCGGCGGCGAGGTGCTTCACGATCTGCTGTATCGGGCCTACTTCGTAGACGGGCTCAACATCGGCGACGAGCAGGTGCTGCTCACGCTCGCCGAGGCGGCAAACCTGGACACCGAAGCGGCCGGAGAGGTGATCCGACAACGCACGTTCAGCGATGCGGTAGACGCCGACTGGGCGCGGGCGAGGGCCTGGGGCATCTCGGGCGTGCCCACGTTTGTAGCCGGCGGCTACGGCGTGGTCGGCGCACAGCCGTACGAAGTGCTGGAGCGTCTGATCGAGCAGGCGCGACAGGCACGCGTCTGAAGTGAGCAGCAGCTGCGCCGATAGCGCAGGCACCTGATCCAGCACCACCTTCGCAACACAACAACCACATTGACCAAAGGCAGGTAGTCCCCAATGCGCAATGCGCGACGGGAGGCGGCAGCGCGAACTTCTCTGCCGGAAGACCGCCGGCAGGTTCGTACCATGGAGGTCAGAACAGGACGACGGCCACTAAATCCTAACTGGGCCTACAAATTACGGATCCGCTCGTTGGAGTAAAACGGCAGTGCCAGCTGAGTCCACAGGGACAACCTCCTGCCAGTACCGTTTCCGACCCGCTCTACCTCGGTCCTCCCATCGAAGGTACCAAACAACCTGTCCCACACAATGATCGAACAGCCATAGTTGGTATTGCTCTGTTCATGCTTTCCCGAGTGATGCAGCATGTGCCATTCAGCGGTGGTAAACACCCATCCGAATACACCAGAGCGCAACGGCAGATTGCAGTGATTGAGCCGGGCGTTGGTCACCCGCAGAGTGAGCGTCACCGCGGCAACCTCAGGGGTTGCACCGAAAAACGCGAGCACTACTGCAGACCCCAGGTTCAACCCCAGAAACTCGAGCGGGTGCGTACGGTCGGCCCGCGCGATGCTCATCTTGACGATGTGATGATGGGTGGCGTGGATGCGCCACAGCAACATGAAGCGGTGTTGCG
>JAUILW010000270.1 GCA_030432795.1 Gammaproteobacteria bacterium | reverse complement strand
AAGCAATACTGAGATTGCGGACCATTTCGACGATGCTAGGGTTGCCGACGTCCTGCAGGTCTTCCCGGCGCAGTACATCCACCGGCAACTCCGCGTCTTCGGGCGTGCCTTTGATGTACGAACCGGTAACGACTACTTCTTCTATCGGTTCTTCCGCTGCCCAGGACGGCAGCGCGAGAATGGAAAGGACGGGTACAGCGGCGATAAGCCGCAAAAGTCTCTTCATGATTCCCCCCAATTGACTCCATACAAGCTCCCTCTGCCTACTTCTCCCCTGGCATCGGGTACACATGAAACGTTTCACCTACTCCAACAGTGCGAAACATCCTGTAACCAAAGGTAAACGTTTGCATCTGATAAGGGAAGACGTCAAAGCATGGCAGCGCGCTCCGGTGCCGCATACCGCTATACTGCGCGCCTGACAACGCACCCCACCGCACTTGAACACACCGCAGGCTGCGACACGACAAGGACAAGCGTTCGCCGAGGGAGATACCGGTAATCTCACCCTGCGGCAGTACCGCTTCTGGGCGCACCAGCGCCTCACACCGAATCAGCCCGCTCAGCGCGTATTGACCGTGACACGTATCTCCGCAGCACAGGCACGCCACCTGGAAGGCGCATGGAACCACGTCGCACCGGCAATCGAGGCAACGGGCACAATGCTTCGCGAGAACGGCGGCGTGCCGTACATCGCGTTCGGCAACGGCCACCGACCGCTGGACCGGTTCGAGCTGCCGCCGTGTGACGACGTAGCCTCAGCGATCGCCAATCTGCTGAGCGAGCGCTGGGTGATGTTCCCTGCGGGCACCCACCTCGTGAAGACGGCACTGATCACCGCAGCGGACGGAACGAACTACCACGCCTGTACCGCCAGCCATCTGGTGTGTGATGGCATTTCCCACGAGCTGCTGGCGAAGCACATGACCGAAGCGCTTGCAGCGCTGGAAGCCGGCACCGAACCGGCGCCGGTGCAATCGCCCTCCCTGCAGGAAAACATGGCCAGGGAGCGGCTCGCAGACCTCGAGCGGGCGGCTGTCGAGCCGCCACAAGCTGTCCGGCCTGCGGTGGATGAATCGCTTGCATTGTTCGGGCTGACTGTGCCGCCCACCACCCTCCACAAGGCGCGGCTGGCCTTCGATCTGTCGCTCGAGGAATCCGCAGCGTTGATTGAGCTGGCTGAGAGAGGCCCTTTGCACTTCAAGAGCGCTGAAGCCACCCTGGCCAACCTGTTCACCGCACTCATCGCCGCCTGGACCTGGCACCACAGCCACGCGACGAGCTTTCAGATCGGCGTGCCGTTTCACGGCCGCGCCAGAGACGAGCGCGAGCTCATCGGCTTTAAATCCGAGACGTTGTCGTTGCGCGTCGACATCGACCCGCAGATGCCGTTCAGCGCGCTCGTGCTGCAGGTGCACGAGCGCTTGTCCGCAACCCTGCACAATCGCGGCGCAAGCGTCGCTAACACCGCCTTCGCGCCGAGCTACCAGATCACCAGCAATTTCAAGTTCCAGCGTCTGCGCGAGCCGGTGGCTGTCGCCTCCGACCGCATCGAGCTGCCACAGATCGCTGGCGACCCGGAAAGTGTCTACTTCATGCAACTTCCGAGCAGCGCAACGCCTGGTGCCATACGCCTGCTGCTGGGCCTGAAAACCCCGTACCTCGACCATACCACTCTGGAAGCAGCGCTCGACGGCATCGCCAAAGCCGTGCGCTGTATTGTTGCCGCACCACACACGCCGGTTAGCGCCTTGCCGTTCATCGACGAGCAGTGGCAAAGCATCGTCGCTGCACGTGAAACACCGAAAGTCAGGGCGAGTGCGCCCTGCCTGTTCAGCCGCTGGCAGGCGCGACTGTCCGCTTGCCGTGAGCATGCCGCCATCGTGCAGGGAACGGCCACGGTGACGCATGAGACCCTGCATCGCTGGGCCGCAACCGGTGCACACACATTGCAGACCATGCACGGCATCCAACCTGGAGAGCGGGTACTTGTGCGGTGTGCCTCCACCATCGCTCAGGCGCGCTGCGCGCTGGCCGTGTTCGCCGCCGGTGCGGTCTACGTTCCGGTGTCCGCAGCTGCCCCTGCGGCGACCTTGCAGGACATGGCGTGCAGCCTGAAGCCCGCCCTGCTGCTTACAGACTCGGTCGCGGAAGTTCCGCACCAGACGGTGAGGGTCTTGCTCGAGGACAGCCTGTTCGACAATCAAACACCGTGCCCGCCACCAGCAGACCTGACCGCCAGCGCCCCAGCACACATTTTTCACACATCCGGAACCACTGGCGCCGCCAAGGCGATCCTCGTCTCCCACGAGGCACTGAGTACCTCTCTGGATGCCTTCATCCAGGCCATCGGCTTGCGCGCGGGTGAGCAGATCTACGCAACCTACGCCACCACCTTCGATCCCTGGCTTACTGCCCTGTTCGGCGCGTTGTGGCAGGGTGGGACGTTCCATGCGCCGCAGGCAGGCCCACCCGCGGACGCACACACACTCGCCCGCCTCCTCGAAGACGCCCGTATCACAACCTTGTGCACACCAACAGCTTACTTCTCCGCACTGCGGCCACTTCGTTATGAGGGCCTGCAACGCTGGGTGGTGGGCGGCGAGCCGCTGTCGGCGGCTACGGCGCAGGCGTTTGGTGCACAGAACGCCGAGGTCCAGCTGCTGAACGCTTACGGCCCCACCGAAACCACCATCTGGGCATCCGTGTTTCCGGTGAAGATGCCACCGGACCGCACGGTGCCTATCGGCGGCGGCATGCCGAGCGTCGGCATGCGTATCACCTCACCGGAAGGCAACCCCACGCCGCGCGGCGTGCCCGGCGAGCTGTTGATCTGCGGCCCGCAGCTTGCCGTGGGCTACTACGACGCGCCGCAGTTAACTGCTCAAACGTTCGTGGAACGGGACGGAGTCCGCTGGTATCGCACCGGCGACCTGGCGCGCTGGCGCTTCGACGGCACCCTCGACTACCTCGGGCGGCGCGACCGCCAGGTAAAGATTCGCGGCTATCGGGTGGAACCGCAGGAGATCGAAACCGCACTCCTGACGCTGCCCGGTGTACGCCAGGCACTGGTTAAACCGATCCAGGGCGCCCAGCGCACCCGGTTGGCCGCGTATCTGGTAACACCCACGGGCACGTTGCCGGCCAGCGTCGTGGAGCTGAAGGCGCAGCTACTGAAATCGCTGCCCGACTACAAGGTGCCGAGCTATCTCGTCGCATTAAAAACGTTGCCGCGGACCACCAACGGCAAGATAGACACCAACCTTCTACCAACCCCCGACGTCGCAGGCGAAGGCGACGTGGATCGCATGCCGACCCTCACCACCTGGGACCTGCGGCTCCTGTTCGAGCAGGTACTCGGGGTGCCGCGGATTCAGATCGACCAGGATTTCTTCGACGCAGGCGGCGACTCACTCTCACTCGTCGAATTACTCGGGGCCATCGAAACGCACTTCGGCCAACAGCTCGATGCCGCAACGGTCATGCGCTACCCGACGGTCGGCGCCCTGGCGCCCTTGCTCGAAAGCGGGCGGCAGGCCCAGGGCAGTCGGAGCCTCGCGCTGCGTACAGGCTCCAAACCACCCCTGTACTGCATACCGGGAGCAGGCGGCATCGGCGTCGAGTTCTACCCGCTGTCCAGAAGAGCTCCACAAGACCAACCAGTGGTCGTATTGCGGCCCCCTGGAACCGATGGGCACACGCACCCACCTGAGAAACCCACCCAGCTGCTCGCAGAGTTGGCAGAGCAACTCCTGGCAATTCATCCGGGTGGGCCGATACATCTCATGGGCTACTCCCTGGGCGGATGCTTCGCCCACGCTCTGGCCAGGCTGCTGCAATCAGCAGGACACACGGTGGCGCACGTGTATGTGATCGACTCCGCGTCGCCTCACGGTAAACATCAACGACAGCGCCACAATCTGCGAAGCAGACTGAGACGCACCTACAGCAGGCGACGTGAACTGCGCAAGCACGCCAACGCTCTGAGCAGAGCACTGAACGACGGCCGTATCCTCACAGCCACCCAGCTCGGCGAGTACAACCGTGCGGCGCAGCACACCCTATACCTCAACCTGTCCGCGAAACCGGCACACTTCCCTGTTACCTACTTCAAGGCCTCGTCGAATAATCCCCACGCAGATGTCGACGCCTGGAAGCGCTATTGCGATGAGATGGAAGTGCTGATGATCACAGGCGACCACACGGGAGACAACGCCATCGTGCGTGAACCCAACGTCGCAGTGCTGGCCGAAGCCGTGTGGAGCCGAATGCTCTGAACTCAGGAAAAAATCGCCTCGAGCCCGCTGTCGATCAAACGCTCGAGCGCATCTGCAGAACTCCCAGCCCTCGCTCGCAGCGAGAGGCTATGCAGCAACGCCTGGGCCAGTGCTGCACGACCTTGCGCATCAAAGTCTCCTGCCAATACGCCAGCGTCGCGCGCCGCTGTAAACAGGCGCGCGATCTTCTCATCGAGGCGCCCCATGATCTGCAGTAGATCATCACGGATGTCCACGTAGTCCGCCGCAGCCGCAGCGGCGGTGCACATCACCAGACATCCTTTCGCCTGCTCGCCTTCGGTGTAGGTGGCAAGGGCCGCCATATAGAAGCGTCGCAATCCATCCCGCGGATGTGCAACGCCACCCACACATCGCTCGAAAGTTGCATCCATCTCGCGCACGAACGCTTCCAGCGCGCGCCGATAGATCGCCTCCTTATCCCCGAACGCCCGATAGATGCTCGGCCGGTTCATCTCCATAGCCACCGCCAGATCATCCAGCGACGTGGCGCTGAAGCCATGCAGCCAGAACACGCGAACAGCCGCTTGCAGCGCCGCCGCCTCGTCGTACTGCCGCGGTCGGCCGCGCGCTCGCTTCACCATTTATGTACCGCCTCGAACAATTTTATTGACCCGGCTATTTTTATACGAAATAGTACACAAAAACTCGGATGCACGACCATGCCGCTCATCTCCGATCCAGCGAGTTCCATCCCTGCCAGACTGCAGGGCCTGCATCTGTTCCACTACGACGGTGCCCCATGCGCGCAGAGAGTGCGTTTCGTGCTCGGCGAGAAGGGATTGCGCAGAGGCCGCGAGGAGCGATTCGATGATGCATCCGACGCCGCGGTTCGCGCCGATGCCGACGGATGGGTGAGCCGCAGGGTATCGCTGGCAAAAAAAGCCCACATGACCCGAGCCTACGCCGAGATTCACCCGGACATGGTGGTGCCAGC
>JAUILW010000269.1 GCA_030432795.1 Gammaproteobacteria bacterium | reverse complement strand
ATGCCCTGCGAGACGCGCCTAGCCACCGACGCTGTGGGAAGCGCTCAGCTTTCCGAATTTATGAAGCGGCCCACTAGGACCTGCTCGTTCGAGAACGTTCCATCGCTGCGCGAGGTTCTGTGCATGAGTTGGGTGGCACCGGTGCCGCCAGCGTAAGCGCGGCCGTCGAGCCACAGTGCGCCCACGGTGTGCCCGGCAGGATAGAGGCTCACAAAGCCGTGCTCGGTCGGTGTCTGGTCGTCGTGCAGGGTGCGGGGTGAACTCCAGGTTTGGCCTGCATCGTTGGACCAGGCGATCTCGGCATCGTAGGCGAAGTCACCGCCCGGTCGTCTACGCAACCAGTGGGCAGCCCACAACTCGGAGCGAAGTGGCAGCACGGACGGAAAATCCGCCCAGTTCACCAGAATATCTTCGCCGTGCGTGATGCTTGTGGGCGGGCTCCAGGCGTTACCGTCGTGGGTGGTGGTCTGCAGGTGTTGATGAACCAGAAAGCTGAGCACCAGAGCGCCATGCGCGGTGGTCGCGAGATTCGGTTGGGCGCTGCCGGGCGGAGCCGGTGGATCGAGGTTGGTGGTGGCCTCGGGGCTGCAGGCCGCCAGCATCAGGCTCCACACCAGGCCGAGGCAGGCAGAAGTCGTGCGGTAAAACGGGGTGGCGGATGTGTGCATCACTATGGTGGTGTGGCGGCGCTGAGTTCGCCAATCTGTTGGTAATGGATTACCTTAATCGCATTGATGACGGGAAGAAACGATCCAATGGTGCGACTTATGCGGCAGGTTGGGGCAATCCGACGACGAGGCCTGCTATGGCTTGGATCTGCGGTGGTCTGGGCTGCATTCGTGGTGTGGTACACCGATTTCGGTGGTCCGCTCAGCGACGCTGAGGTAGACGAGGTGCTCGCAGTGCTGCAAAAGCGCGGCCTGGACAGCGAACGTTTCGCGCAGTTCGAACGCTTCCTGCGGGAA
Organism: Gammaproteobacteria bacterium; assembly: GCA_030432795.1. GTDB lineage: Bacteria > Pseudomonadota > Gammaproteobacteria > Pseudomonadales > Azotimanducaceae > SYFY01. The sequence continues at coordinate 4,269 of JAUILW010000269.1, read as the reverse complement.
GACACCGGACGGCAGTTTCTCATGGTGAACAACATCGACATGAACGAGTCGCCACCGCCGATGCCTGGCTTCGGGGCGGGCGCCACGGCCGAAGACTACAACGCGCACTACATGGAGCACATGTATCCGCAGCTCTTTTCACGCGCCTGCCTTCCGGTGTTTCTCGGCGAAGGGCTCGGCGCGGATGTCGACGTGGCAGGCATCGACGGCGCATACGGTTGGGACCTGGCGGCGCTGTTTCGTTACAAGAGCCGCCGGGCCTTTGCTGAGATCATTACCCATCCTGACATGAACGCCCGGCACGCCTACAAGCTGGCGGCGATGACCAAGACCATTGCTTATCCGGTGGAGTCGCTGCTGTACCTCAGCGACCCACGCTTGCTGCTCTTTCTTGTGCTGGGCCTCGCTACCGCGTTGCTGGATCTGGTGCTCTACCGTAATGGTTCGGCGGCACCAACCGGTTCAGTCGCGTAGGCGACCGTCCAAGTCGGCAATGCGGGTGCTGAAGTTGCGCAGCGCGTCCAGCCGGGTGGCGCGTCGACGGGCTTCCTGCGCAGCTTCCCGGCCGTACAGGTCGTGCATGAATTTCACCACGGCCCTGGCATCTCCGGAGGCATCCGAATCCGCAACCTGCGACTGCAGTGTCTCCCAGCTTACGAGCAGCGGCCGCCCCATCTGAAGCCACTCGGCATCATTGTGCGGGGTGGACGCATCCTGCACCGCAATCGGTTTGGTCTGCTTCCACAGCGCAAGCACGCGCTGGCCGGGCTCACCGGGAGGAGGTAAGGACAGACTTCTATCGGCCGCGTGGCCGTTGGTGCCGAGCACCGTACAGGCCACCAACACCACAACACTCATCAGCCATCCACTTGCTCTGAACACGGTTTTCTCCACAGTGATTATCGAGCGAATGGTTAGACAGCGGCCATCGTTGCCGGTTCTGCAGGCATCAGGCGGCTGTGTTTGGAGGTGGGTCTTTGCGCACCAGCACAGCCAGTGTCGCCAGCACGAAGCAGACGCCGCCGATCGCCACCGAGTAGAGCGGATTTGCGAACTGCGCGACAACCATCCAACCCAGCAGTGGGCCGGCAGCGGCGCCGAAGTCCGAGGCCGTGACGTAGAGCGCGTATGGGCCGGATCCAAGTTTGCTTGCGTTGCCTGCTACGCCAGCCTGCAGCGCGGTGGCGGTTGCGAAGAACGCGAGCACGGCGAGCACAAAGGTGATCATGCCCGGTGCTATGGCGGCGAGCAGCAGGGCGGCTCCGCCAACGGTCAGAAACAGCAGCGTAGCCCGTGAGAATCCGAGCCGGTCGAACGTGGCGCCCAGGACTGGCGCCAGTACGCTATCCATCAGGTAGCGCGCAGCAAGCAGTGCGCCTGTCAGCACGGCGGTCGACAGCCATGCCTCCTCCGGATTGTGAATCACCAGCGCTGCGCCCAGAACAGACATCACGAATCCAGGTCCCACGGCGCCGAGCGTTACCCCCAGCACCAGAAAATACGGGGCTATGGACTGACGTGTTGTGGACTTTTCCCGGATCTGTTCGCCTATGCCCCTGGCGGCCAGCGGCGCAGCCAGCAGGCTGATCGCCGCCAGCGTCAACATGGCGTCGTAGAATCCCAGCCACTCAACAAGCATCGTACCGCCCAACAAACCCGCCACCGATCCCATGCGAGAGATTCCGTTGTAGGTACCCATGGTCGTTCCGGCGGCGTAGAGGGGAACGTCAGCCATGATGGCGCCCACACCCAGATGGCGGATGAACGACCACGCCAGGCCCCAGAGCAGTCTGGCGCAAAGCAGGGTTGTGAAGCTGCCGGTGTTGGCGTACGCGGCGGTGGTAGCGGCGCCTAACATGAAGGCAGCGACGAGCATTACTCGAGGGTTGAAGCGGTGCGCCGCCTGGTGCGCCAGCGAGTTGGTCAGCAGTCGAATCCAGCGGTTGGCGGAAAGCAGTACGCCGACCTGCAGGGCGGTGAGGCCCAGGTCCTGGTAGAGCACAGGTAATACCGCATACAACACCTGGTCGCCCAGCAGAGAGAATGCGGTAGCGGTGGAAATGAGCACCACGGGCTTTACGGCGCGATTGGCGGTGTGTTCGCTCAAGGCGTTCTCCGGCGTGGCCCGCGAGTATGCGTGGGTGTCCGGAAACAGCAACTTCCACGTTGCATCGAGTGTAGCTGCGCAGGGACTGTATGATCGACCTACGGCGCGTTCGACAGGTTACACACAATGCTCCATCCTGAGCCTCTCCCACACGATCTACCTTTGCAGCTCGACGAGGATCTGTTCGTGGTGCACGGTTGCGTGCAGCCGAGCGCCATTGCGCGCTTTACCCGCAACATGGCCATCGTGCGCCAGCGCGACGAGCTGACGCTCATCAATCCGGTGCGAATGGACGAGCCTGGCCTCGCGGCGTTGCGGGAGTTAGGCGCGATTCGGCACGTGCTCAGGCTCGGGCCGCTGCACGGTATGGATGATGCCTTCTACACGGAAACCTTCGGTGCGCAGTTCTGGTCGTTTACGGGAGGCACCAGGTATACGGCGCCGAAGATCGACCAGGTACTGACGGAAGGTGGCCCTCTGCCGTTCGCTCGTGGGCATCTCTTCGCGTTCAGATACATGAAGGAGCCAGAAGGCGCGATCGTGCTGGATCGTGCGCCAGGGAACGTGCTGCTGACCTGCGACGCCATTCAAAGCTATGCCACGCCACCCCACACACCGCATACGAATGTCTTTACCAGGTTGGTAATGCCGTTTATCGGCTTTCCGAAAAAGACGCTGATCGGGCCGGCGTGGATGAAGATGCTGGTGGAGGACAAGGCGGGCATGCAGCGTGAGTTTGAGCGCCTGCTTGCGCTTGACTTTGACCGTCTGCTGTCGGCGCACGGTACCTTTGTCGCCGCGGATGCGCGTGCCGATGTGCAGCGGGCGTTTGATGAGATGTTTGGTTAGAAAATGACGTGCTGGGAGAGCCAGCCAACCCGTATGTCGTCGGGCGCACGTGGCCTTTGAGCGGCGATGTGTCGCCGCACAACGACGCGAGTTTCAAGCGGCTCGAACTGCGTGTACAGTCGCCGCTGCCGGTGCTGCTGCCGGCGGTCGATGAGGACGATCTGTTTTGGCAAAGCCCGTTGTTCTGGTGCCCTGCGACGTAAAGCCTGTGCCGGGCGGTGGACCATTTCATTGTGTGGGCGAGAAGTATCTCGATGCGGTCGTGCACGGGGCGGACTGCATGGCGGTGCTGGTCCCAGCATTCGGCGCTGGAGAAGAGATGGCGTCGATTGCATCGCACTACGACCTGGATGCGCTCCTGGATAGCGCGCAAGGTGTGTTTCTGCCCGGGTCTGCAAGCAACATCCATCCGCGCCGGTATGCTGGCGTCGCCGGAAAGATGGATCTGGATGAACAGCGCGACAACCTGGTGTTCCCACTGATCGACAAGGTGCGGCAGCGCGGAATGCCGTTGCTGGCCGTCTGCCGCGGCTTGCAGGAACTGAACGTGGCGCTGGGTGGCACGCTGCATGCAAATGTGCAGGAGGTTGCGCCGTATTTCGATCATCGGGAGGACAAAGAAGCACCACGGGATCAGCAGTATGAGCCTGCGCATACGGTACGCGTGCGAGCGGGAGGAATGCTGGCGGATATCGTCGGCCGTGCGTCTTTTTCTGTGAACTCGCTCCACGCTCAGGGCATCGCCAGTTTGGGAGACGGTCTGGAGGTGGAGGCGCAGGCGGATGATGGATTGGTGGAAGCGGTCTCTCTGCCGGGCCATTGGGTCCTGGGCGTGCAGTGGCATCCCGAGTGGCGTTTTCGGGAACATCAGGAGTCGGTGCTTCTCTTCCAGGCTTTTGGCAAAGCACTGCGCGCCTGAGCCTTACATGCCCAGGGCGTCGCGCAGCCCGTAGTAGAGTGCGCCTATCGCGGTGTACGGCGCGCGGAACATCCGCCCACCGGGAAACGGAAAGTGTTTCAACCTCGCTTAGGCATCAAAACGCTCTGCCTGTCCCTGTAGCGCTTCGGCTACCAAGCGTCCGGCCAGGTGCGTGGTGGTAACCCCATGACCGCTGTAACCCTGCACGTAGTAGACCTCCGGGGTTAGGCGCCCGAACTGCGGAAGCCGGCTCAATGTCAGGAGAAAATCCCCTCCCCATGTGTAGTCGAATGCTACCCCTTCAAGCTGCGGGAAGGTCTTTTCCAGATGTCCGCGAATGTAGCGTTCGATGGATGCGGGATCGCCGCCGCCGTACAGCAGCCGGTTGTCGGCG
>JAUILW010000268.1 GCA_030432795.1 Gammaproteobacteria bacterium | reverse complement strand
GCGCAACTCGAATTCGCAGGTTTCATCCGCAACCCCGAAGTCAACGACGCACCGGCCGGAATCGAAGCACGGCGCATGAAGATCTACGCCGACCTCTTCTACAACAACATACAGAATTTCCTTGCCGGCGCGTTTCCCGTCTGTAAGCGCATCCTGCTGGCGGCGGATTGGCACGGTGTGGCGTGGCACACGCTCGTGCGCAGCTTCGTGCATCGTCACGGCAGCACGTCGCCGTACTTTCTGGACATTCCACAGGAGTTTCTGGAATTCGTCGGTAGCGGCCCGCACGAGCCGCTGCCGGATTGGTTTTTAGAGCTCGCCCATTACGAGTGGGTGGAGATGGCGCTGGCCGTGTCCGACGAAGAGCTTCCCGATGGCGAGGCAATTGCCGGGCTGGCTGAAGGCGTTACTCTGGTTTCGCCGCTGGCCTGGCCGCTCAGCTATCGCTATGGCGTTCATGAAATCGGCCCCGGCCATCTGCCGGAGCGGGTACCCGCCGAACCGACCCACCTGGTGGTGTATCGACGCCGCGACGACAACGTACGTTTTCTGGTGTCGAACGTAGTTACGCACACGCTCATCGCGCTGCTGCAGGAGAACTCAGATGAGGCGGCTGCTGTCGCAGAACTCGCCGCGCGGCTGGGGCTTGATCACCATGTGGTGGCAGAACAGGCTACTCGCGCCTTGGCGCGGCTGCGCGATTGTGAGATTGTCTTTGGCGGCGGTTGAGAGGCAGCACAGATGAGGCGTAAGCGCCCGGAAAAACGTTTCGCATGGAGCCTGCTGGTCCTGTTCGGACTCGCTGGCGGATTCTCGGTAGAGCCTGCGCACGCGGATGACGTTGATCCCTGGGAGCCGGCAAACCGCAAAGTCTTTGCGGTGAACGACTTTTTCGATCGAATTCTGGTAAAGCCGGTCGCCAAAGGTTATCAGCGCTTCGTGCCGCAGCCGGTCCGTCGCGGCGTCTCCAACGTGTTCGACAATATCGATACTCCGGCCACCGCACTGAATCAGTTTCTGCAGGGTAAGCCTGTGCGCGGATTGTCGGACACTGGCCGTTTTCTGGTGAATTCCACCATTGGCATCGCCGGCATTTTCGACGTGGCAACACCCATGGGGCTCGAGCGCCACCAGGAGGATTTTGGTCAGACCTTCGGCGTATGGGGTGCAGATGCCGGCAACCACGTGATGGTGCCATTCAGAGGCTCTTCGTCGGTGCGCGACGCCATTGGCCTGGTGTTCGACGCCGCAGCAAGCCCGCTACGTTTGATCTCGCCGAACAGCGCGCGCTACGGCACCGCGGCGATGTACGCTGTGGATGCGCGGGTCGATCTGCTGGCCGCGGAAAAACTGATGACCGACGGAGGCGACCGATACCTGTTCATGCGCGACGCGTTCCTGCAGCGGCGCGCTTATCTGGTGCGCGATGGCGCCGTCGAAGAAGACGATCCTTTCCTCGACGACGAGGACTTTTGAACGGTTGTAATGCCCGTTTGATGGGAGTAGGGTGCCGCCCACTTCCATGTGGTGAGCGTGCCCTGCGGTCAGCGCCCCGGTAACTCCCATCTGATATGAGCCTAGTGGTCGTCGACACGGTCGATACGCCGTCCCCGTTTTTCAGCCGTCTGGAAGCATTCGGTGCCAACCCAGTGCGTGCAGTAGAAGTGGACGAGGTCTTACGTCGCTGCGAGAGTGGCAACGCCGACGTGGTGATCGCCAGCGACCCGGACCTTGCAAAGCGACTGGCCTGGGAGTTTCCGTCTATTGCGGTGGTGCTTACCGCACCCAGCAAGCCTCGCGGCAAGGAACTGCTCAACCTGATGCGTCGTGGCGTGGCCGATGTGTGGCTGGAAGATCAGGACGAGGCGGCCACGCAGATACGCTTGCGGGCGGTGCAGCGGCGCGCCAAGGCTGCTGATCGGGAACTGCGCGCCCGTATCAACCTGTACGAGTCGGAACTCAAACGGGATCAGCGGGCCGGGCGTTACATCCAGATGGGCATGCTGCCGCCATCACCGATGATGATTGACGACTACCGTCTGCAGCAACATATGTTGCCTTCGCACATGCTCAGTGGCGACTTCGTCGACTATTTTGCCTTCGCCGAAAACCACTTTGCCGCCTACGTTGCGGATGTGTCCGGGCACGGCGCTTCCTCTGCGTTCGTGACCGTTCTGTTGAAGAACTTTTCGCGGCGAGTGCGTCGCGAGTATCACCCCGGCATGCTGGATGAGCCAGGCAGAATCCTCGAGTGGCTCAATCGCGAGATTATGGAGCAGCGCATAGATAAGCACGTCAGCATGGTGCTCCTCGTCACAGACTGCCGTGACGACCGCGTCACGATGGTGAACGCAGGACACTATCCGGCGGCTATACTCGTTCAAGGCGGTAAAGCGCGGTACGTCGAAAATGCAGGTAAGCCCGTCGGTTTGTTCCCCAAAGTGCAGTTCGAAGCCTTCAGCACCACCCTGCAGGCAGATGACCGCATCGTCGTGTTCTCGGATGGTGTGCTGGAGATGCTTGATGAATCGACACACGAGGCGCGCGAAGCGCGACTGCTCGATGCCGCGGAACGCACCGATGACGTACGTGGGATCTGGCGGCTGCTGGGGTTGGACGAAGAGCGTGCGGGGCCCGACGACATGACCTGCCTGATCGTGAGCCGCGAGCCATGAACCATGCGGGCAAGATCATGGTGGGAGTGCAGGACGGTGTGTACCTGCTCAAGCTCGAAGGGGATGTGCGCGTGACGTTGTGCATTTCCGCTGAGGGCTTCTTCGAGAAGATGTTCGACGATGCGGGCTTTCGCTCGGTGCTGGTGGACCTCACGCAAGCGCATGCCATCGACAGCACCTCCCTCGGTATCCTGGCAAAGCTGTCCATCGAGTCGCAGCGCCGGCATGGTGTGCTACCCACACTCGTGGTCACGTCCGCGGATCTGGAGCGGCTACTGCAGGCTTCAGGCTTCGGTGATGTTTTTCACATCGTCACGGAGCCGCTGGAGCATGTGGATCAGCTCGGCGAACTGCCGCCGTCGCCAACGCTGGACGAGACATCATTGCGCCACAAGGTCATCGATGCGCACCGCGCCCTGATGTCTCTGAACGAGGCCAACCGGGATACCTTCAAGGATCTTGTGGCTGCGCTCGAGGCTGAGGATGCGTATTCGCAGGAGAGCTACGCCGCCGGTTGACCACCGTCCCGCGCCAGCTGTTTGGCGCGGATGAAGTCACGGTGTGGCACATAGAGCAGGTCGCTGAGGCGACGGATGGTGTGCTCTTCGATGGCGGAGGCGGATCCGTCTGCAAACGCGACCCGCCACAGATGAGCGACGAGCTCGAATTTCTGCTCCGCGGTCGCGCGCTCGTTCACCAGTCGCGTGTACTCGAATACGCCCACGCCTTCGTCGTGGCGTCGCCGTGCGTCATCGATCACCTCATTGATTTCGGTGTCGCTCAGGTGGAGAGCATCGCGCAGAGAAGCCCGCAGCTGCTCCAGTTCTGCAGATTCGATCTGGTGATCCGCCCACACCACTTCGAACAGTAGTACGGCGCTTGCGACGCTTAAGCCCGCGCTGCTGCGTGCTTCCATCGGCGCGGGATCCTCCAGCAGGCGCTTCAACCGTTCGAGCAGGCTCATGCGGCGTGACGCGCCACGCTTTGTCGGGCGCTATCGAGAAGCGCTGCACCTTCCTGTTTCAGGCGCCCGGCGTCGCTCAGGCTGCGACGGAACTGACGCGCGCCGGGCATGCCGCTGAAGAGCCCCAGCATGTGCCGGGTCATGTTGGCCAGCGGCGTGCCGTGGTCCAGCTCGTCGCGCACGTAGGCACAGTAGGCGTCGTACAGCTCGAACGCCGACAGCGCGCCCGTACCGTGATCCGCCACGTGCAGCGCATTGAGCAGCAGGGGGTTGCTGTAGGCAGCGCGGCCGATCATCGCACCATCGCATTGCCTGCAGACTTCCTGGATCTGCTCGACCGCATCCAGTCCGCCATTGAGCACGATGTTGAGCGCAGGCCAGCGTTCCTTGAGCGCGAATACGCGATGGTACTGCAGCGGCGGCACAGAGCGGTTCTGGGCAGGGGACAGGCCGTTGAGCAGCGCGATTCGGGCGTGCACGTAAAACGTACGGCACCCTGCGGCGGCCAGCGTGCCAACGAACGTGTCGAGAAAGTCGTCGCTGGTCTGGTCGTCGATGCCCAGACGGCACTTCACCGTGACCTCCACCGAACAGGCTGCGACCATCGCCGAGTATCCGTCGGCGACCAGGTCGGGTTCGGCCATCAGACAGGCGCCAATGCGGCCTTCCTGGACCCGAGAGGATGGGCAGCCGACGTTCAGGTTGATCTCGTCGAACCCGGCGTTTGCAGCGATTCGCGCGCAATCGGCCAGCGCTCGAGGGTCGTTGCCGCCCAGCTGCACGGCGACCGGATGTTCTGCTGGGTGGAAGGCGAGGAGCCGCTCCCGCGGGCCGTTGAGCACCGCACCGGTGGTCACCATCTCGGTGAAGAGTTTCGCGCTCGGGCTTGCCAGGCGATGCAGGTGGCGACAGTGCCTGTCCGTGTAGGCCATCATCGGCGCGACGGAGATCTGCTTGCGGGACGGCTGGGTCATGCGGGCGAAGGATACCGGGAAGATCGGTCGAAATCAGGGCTCGAGGCGATGGATTTTTTCGCCGGGTGTGGTCGAACACCGTCGAGCGCACTTTCGAAATGTGTGGATTGGCACACGAAAGCTTTTGGCAGATTTATTGCCATAAGTCTCCATTTTTTCCTCGGGACGGTATCGATGTGGTCTATATACTGTTGATATATAAGAGAAATATATTTCTTTCTACAGTCGCGGAAGTCGCTGCACTTTTCTCCATTTTTGCCTCCATTTTTCCTTCATTTTCAATTTCGAAGTCTGTATAGTTCCGCGCTAACTCGCTGATTAGACGTAAGTGATTGCGGCGCAACTCGGCGAGGCTCGGAAGATGAGTGCATCTGGAGCATGCCTCAAGAGCAAAACGTGTCGGGGGGGAGAGGCCCCGACGGAGCGAAGAAGAGAGAATCTCAATGCTGCGACAAAGAACGATCAGAAAGCCCGTACATGCCATCGGCATCGGTGTGCACTCGGGCAAGAAAGTGCGTATGACGCTGCGCCCTGCCGGGGAAAACACCGGGATTATCTTCGTGCGCTCCGACCTGGACGGTAGCCCTGCCATTGCCGCGCAGGCACAGAACGTTTCTGACAC
>JAUILW010000267.1 GCA_030432795.1 Gammaproteobacteria bacterium | reverse complement strand
GGGCTTCACATCATCATGGGGGCGAACGCCCCTCAGAAAATCGCCAACATGGTGGAGAATGTGCGGTGCTCACGCATTGCACCTATCGAACTCATCGCCGAGAAATCCCTGACATAGAGCCCGCGTTGGTGGGAGCTGATGGATGAGATTTGCACGCGTGGAAGAGATATCTCCATACTATCCACGTGACACTTCAACAAGCAGACGTAGCGATCGTGGGCGGCGGTATAGCGGGTCTGTGGGCACTCAGGCGCCTTACAGCTGCCGGCTACAACGCCGTATTGTTCGAGGCCGATAAGCTGGGCAGCGGCCAGACGCTGGCCAGCCAGGGCATGATTCATGGAGGTCTGAAGTACGCCCTGGGTGGCAACCTCACCGGAGCATCGGAAGCCATCGCCGGTATGCCGGCACGCTGGCGCGCCTGCCTGGCAGGCAGTGGCGAGATCGACCTCTCCGGGGTAACCCCGCTCAGCGACACGTATTATCTGTTCGCCGGCCGCTCCGCCCTGGGCAAGCTTGCCACCTTCTTTGCCAGCAAGTCGCTGCGTGGCCGCATCGACCGGCTCACCCGGCGAGAATTCCCGCCGGCCTTTGCCGGCTTCGACGGCAACATGTACGCGTTGGCAGACCTGGTTGTCGATGTACCACAGTTGCTGCAGGAGCTCAGCACGCCAGTATCAGGGCGGATCTACCGCGCCCGCATCGACGGCAGCAATTGCACAGCGCGTGAGCAAGGCTTCGAGCTTGCGCTCGGAGGTCATTCTCTACACGTGCGCACCCTCGTGTGCTGCGCTGGCCCGGGCGCTGAGACACTCCAGCAGGATCTCGGTGTCGAGCCGATAACGATGCAACGCAGACCGCTTCGACAGGTACTGGTGCAACAGCCAATGGCGCACCCACTCTACGCGCACTGCCTCACCAACATCAGCCGCCCGGAGCCCCGACTCACCATTACCACGCACGGTGACACCCTGTATCTGGGGGGGCGTATAGCGACGGAAGGGGTAGAGCGGGATGACGCCGAACAGATCGCCCACGCTCGTCGAGAGCTGGCGGAGTGTCTGCCTTGGATGGACTTTTCGCAGGCGCGCATCAGCACGTTATACGTGGACCGCGCAGAACCACGTCAGGCTTCTCGACTGCGCCCGGATGAGGCATTCGTCGAGCGCCGTGGAGACTTCATCCAGTGCTGGCCCACCAAGCTCACCCTTGCCCCCGATGCCGCCGATCGCATCCTCGGCCTGCTACCGCCGCCGCACACCGAAAGCCAAACGCCAAGCCTCGATCTACCGGTCGCTCCCGTGGGCAAGCTGCCATGGACATGAACTACCGGCCGTTAGGCAATACCGGCATGGAAGTTTCGCTCATCGGACTCGGCACCGTGAAACTCGGCCGCAACAGCGCGGTGAAGTATCCTCGCGCGTTCTCACTGCCAACCGATGATGAGGCGCGCGAGCTCCTTCGAACAGCCCGCGACCTGGGCATCAACCTGCTGGACACCGCGCCAGCGTATGGCACCAGCGAGGCGCGCCTGGGTAACCTGCTCAGAGGAGAGCGCGACCAGTGGTTACTGTGCAGCAAGGTGGGTGAGATCTTTGAGGGCGGCAAGTCGCGCTACGACTTCTCAGAAACGCACACGCGCCAAAGCGTGGAGGCATCGTTGACGCGTTTGCGCACGGACTGGCTGGATGTGCTGCTCATACACTCCGACGGTCGAGACGAAGAGATCCTGAATACATTCGGCACCCTCGAAGTATTGAAAGCCATCAGAACCGAAGGCAAGGTCCGGGCCGTTGGCATATCCGTAAAGTCTGCCGCCGGCCTTCAAGCTGCGATCGCAGGCGGCGCGGATGTGGTCATGGCGACGCTGAACCGTGCATATCTCAGCGAACAGCAGGCTATAGCCGAAGCCGGGGCTTCGGGCGTCGGTGTACTCGTCAAGAAAGCGATGGGTAGCGGCCACCAGGGGCCGCAAGACCTTGCTTTCGTCGCATCTCAACCCGGCGTCAGCAGTATGGTGATTGGCACCATCAACCCAGAGCATCTGCGCATGAATTGCCTGACGATCGCCGCCGTTTAAGCAACGCACACCATCCGTAGAACCAGCGACGGTGCGCGACTTGCAATATCGCACCCGCCCGAGCATGCTTTGGACGCTTGCTCGTCAACCCACAGGAGGATGTTTTTTATGATTGTCATCATTCGCACACATCCGCGCTGCCTGGGTGGGATAGCGCCTTCCTGATTCTTTTCGCCCGATGGCTCTTCGGGCGTATGTGACGATTTTCCCCGAACTCAAGTAGCAGCGCTGTTCATACAACGCGCCGCAGCGTTGTTCATACATCGCGCAGCAGCGTTGTTCATACATCGCGCAGCAGCGTTGTTCATACAACGCGCCGTAGCGCGCGTCGTTTGTCTACTTGAGGAAACACCTGATGAAACTGCAGGACTATGGCTGGAGCCCGTTCTTCGCAAACCAGCTGGATCTAACCGAAATGGAATCGTCGTCAGCGGCGCGCGTGCTGGCGGTGCACCGCTCAGCGATCGTGGTAACGGATGGAGAGGGCGAGCGCCGTCTGACCCTCGGCAGTGGTTGGTACACAGCCGAGCCAGCGTTACGCCCGACCGTAGGGGACTGGCTGCTACTCAATGCAACCAGGGACAAGGCGTTGCGGATGCTGGAACGCAAGAGCCTGTTGAAGCGCCTCGCTGCAGGACCGACAGCAGAAGTGCAGCTCATTGCGGCGAACGTCGACACCATCTTCATCGTGACCTCCTGCAGTCAGGAGTTCAACGAGTCACGCATGGAACGCTACCTGGCGACAACTTCCAACTCGGGCGCACAAGCTGTGGTGGTGCTCACGAAAATGGACCTCGTAGCCAATGCAGACGATTACGTGGATCGGCTCCGGCGCGTATCAACCGACGTACCGGTCGAACTCGTGAACGCATTGGATCCCGCCACACTGATCGGCACACGGGCGTGGTGTGCACCCGGACAAACCGTAGCACTCATCGGCTCCTCCGGTGTAGGCAAGTCGACGCTGGTGAACTCCCTGGCCGGGCGGACAATTCAGCTCACCGGCGGTATCAGAGAGGACGATGCGCACGGACGGCACACGACCACATCGCGTTCTCTTCATCTTCTCGAGGGTGGCGCGCTGCTATTGGATGTTCCGGGTCTTCGCGAGCTAGGCCTCGTCGGCGCAGAGCATGGGGTGGCGGAGCTGTTTGACGACCTCGAAGCGGTGTTCGATCGATGTCGCTTTGCCGACTGCGCGCACCAATCCGAGCCTGGGTGTGCCGTGCAGGCGGCCATCGAATCCGGTGACCTCGACCCACGCCGGCTTCGCAACTACCAGAAGATGCTGCGCGAAGAAGCCAGAAACACGTCAACGATCGCGCAGAGACACGAAGCTGCAAAGGCGCTCGGAAGATTGCACCGCAAGATAAAGAAGACCAAGCGGCGGGATGAGCGCTGATCCTGAAGTAGCAACGGCAGGACGGACCAGCGTCTGGGCGGCTCAGCCGCCCAGGTCGAAACGGAAGCCGACCTCATACATCACCTCATCGAACGAGGTTGCATCCTCCGTACCGATGATGCCGAGGTTGATCGCCACGTTATCGGTCAGGTGGTAACGAACGGCAAGCTCGTAGAGCAGATCGCTCACGTCGTCTGCATCTACGAGCACGCCCAACTGTGCGTCTGCTTCGAAGCGCTCGCCGAACTGGCCGCGCACGCCTACTTGCAGGTTCGCAGCATCAAAACCCTCATGATCGTTATTGCCGTTCAACCGCTCCCGATACTCCACGTGGGTGTAGCCGGCGCTTGCCAGCAGGCTGAACTGCTGGCTCAGTGGGAAAACGCGGCCAATGCGCAGGTCGTAACGCGTCTGCGACAGCACGAGGCTGTTACGCCCGTCATCTTCCACATAGGACACTTCACCCTGGAGAATCCAGTTGCCGCTGACTGCGACGCTCAGCTCGCCCGCGATACCCTCCACGTTGTTGTCTTCTGGCGTCTGATAGCTGAGCTGCGTGTAATTCCAGCTCAATCCCTCCGCGTGCGCGGCGATCGCAGCAGTGTGCAGAACGAACACCATGCCGAACGCGAATAGCTTGTTAATCATGTCAGGCTCTCCAGTGGATCACAGGGGGCGGTCGAAAGACCCGGCGGTGCAGTATTCCGCCGGCACCCAGGCATTGATGGTCGTCAGTTCAGAGCGGCCGTCGTCATCCACCCGGATGTCGAAGATCGACCAGCAGTCGGTGGGCGTTCCTTCAGGCGGCGCGAAGAGGTAAACACTGCCTCCCAGGTTGAGCTCCACGCGCGCCGGCGATGACTGAATCGTGCCGGTACCGCTGAAACGATGCACCGCGTAACGGTAAACACCTTCGAAAGGAAACGTCGGCACCGTAACCACTTCCGGGCCGTAACTTGTCACGTCGTCCACGTCCAGCTCGATATCTACACCGTTGACAGTTGCCGAGCGGTCCGTCCAGTCCACGTGGAAGTCATCGTTGGCGTTCACAGCCGAAAAGCCAAAGAAGTGCGTGTCGAGATCGGACGGGTTTTCCCCCCAGGAGAGGTTGATGGTGGTGGAAAGCAGCGACGCCACAAGGCATTCCTCCAGCACGCCACCGGCGACGGCCTGCAACGTCTGGCTCTGGTAGCCGTCGCTGGCGGTCACCAGCAGGCCGCTTCCGGCACGCGCCGGCAAGCTGTAGCTGCCATCGGCTTGAGATACGGTACGTGTGGTACCGATGAAGCCAACGCCTTCGCCGCTGACCGTAACGTTCGGCAACGGGTTACCCTGTACATCCACCACACACCCGGTTATCGGCGCCACCACGTAGGTGCTGCCGGCATGCCAGGTGGAGAAGTGATCCACCGAACCGCTGTACACCGTGCGCCCACCGAGGGTCTGAAGGGAGAGGACACCCTCGTCCATGCCAAATCCGGTTTGCGGGTCGACATAGTAGAGAGATGCAAAGGCCGGTGCCGCCCCGACGGCGGCTGAGGCTAGCGGTAGGTTCACCGAAGCACTCTGGCCGGGAATCAGTTCGAGCACTTCGCCGGCAGCGCCCGACAGGGTGAGTTGTATACCGCCATAGCTCTCCACCGGCTGTTGCACCTGCGCACCATCCAGCGTCAGGTAGTCGCCGGGCATCAGGCCAGGCACGCTGCTCGGATCGACCAGTGTGAGCTCCGCGTTCACCTGCCCGTTATAGGCGTTGCCGGCCTCATCCTGCAAAGCCGAC
>JAUILW010000266.1 GCA_030432795.1 Gammaproteobacteria bacterium | reverse complement strand
CCTCCTGCGGGTAGCCGGTGTCGATGTCGCAGTCGCCGTAGTCCGCCACCGCCAGGTGTGCAAACGGATCGATGCCAAATGGGAACGCTCGCCCGGCGATTTCCGCGAGCTGCACGCTCGCCGCGCGGATGGCCTGAGGGCCGAGACGAGCGCCCGGCCGGAACGTCGTCGCCATGTCGAAGGGAATGCCGGTTACCACCAGGTCGGCGCCTTCGATATCGCGGGTGCGGGTACGACGCAGGAACGTCAGCTCACCAGCGAACGTCATGTTGGCCGTGTGGCCGAGCAGATCCGGGCGGGGGTGCACGCTCATGTCAGAACCGATCCAGCATGGAGTAGTAGAGCATACCGGCAACGAGCGCCGGCCACCGCAACAGGCGTCCGCCTGGAAACGGCAGGTGTTTGAGATTGGCAAAGAGGTCGAACCGCTCCGCCTGCCCCGCAATCGCCTCGGCGACGAGCTTGCCGCCCATGTTGGCCATGGCGATGCCGTGGCCCGAGTACCCCTGCGCCCAGTACACCTGCTCGTTTCTGCGGCCGAAGTGCGGCATGCGGCGCATGGTGATGGCAAGCGTACCCCCCCAGGCGTACTCGATCGCCACGTCTTCAAGCTGCGGGTACACCTCGAGCATATGCCGACGCACGAATGCCTTCATGTCTTTGGGAAACCGCGAGGAGTAGTTTTCGCCGCCGCCGAAGATGAGCCGATGATCCGGTGAGTTGTGGAAGTAGTTGACCACGAATCGTGTGTCCACCACGGCCAGATCGTCCCGGTTGATGCCGCGCGCCCGTGCCTCACCCAACGGCTCGGTGGCGAGCACGAAGTTGTTGATGGGCATCTGGTAGCGCTCCATGCCCCGTTCGAACCGCCCCAGATAACCGTTGCAGGCGATCACCAGATATTTCGCTCGCACCTCCCCGGCCTCGGTCCGCACCGTCACACCGTCGGGGGTGCTGCGATAGCCCAACGCGGGGCTGGCCTCGTAGATGGTGGCACCCAGCTCGGTTGCGGCTCGGGCCAGGCCAAGCGCCAGGTTCAGCGGGTGTATGTGGCCGGCGTGACTGTCCACGTATCCACCGAAGTACGACTCCACGCCGAGCATATCGCGGACCTCATCGCGCGAGACGACGCGCTTGGTGTTGTCGCCATAGTTGGTTTGGAGATGCTCCACATAGCGCCACAAAGACGCCTCATGGCGCGCCTTGTGGGCGACCGTCAACTCGCCGTCCTTCAGATCACAGTCGATGGCAAACCGCTGCACACGGTCGCGCACAAGGTTGTTGGCATCCACCGCAATCTGCCACATCTGTCTCGCCGCATCTTCGCCGAGCCACCGCTCCAGCTCGTCCTGGTCTTTGCGCTGGCCGGTGCCGAGCACGCCGCCGTTGCGTCCCGACGCGCCGGAACCTACGCGGTGCGCTTCCAGTACCACGACGCGATAGCCGCGCTCGCCGAGCTCGATGGCTGCAGACAGACCGGTGTACCCCGCACCAACCACACATACATCGACATCCACCGACTGCGCGAGCGCCGGGTGGTCAGCAACACCTCGAGCGGTAGCGTAGTACCACGATGCATCGAAGCCGATTCGAGCATCGCCGCCCGCGCGGCGTTCCGTCACAGCACGCTACCGAGGTAGCTGATTTCCCAACGGGTAATTTCCTTCTCGTAGTGCGCGAGCTCCGCCCGTTTGACCGACACGAACACGTCCACAAACGCGTCCCCCAGCGCGCGGCGGAGCGGCGTGCTGCGCTCGAGCACACGCAGGGCTTCCGCCAGATCGCGTGGGAAGCTGGTATCCAGCTCAGATGCGTCGCCTCCCGCAGACTTGCTCGGTGGAACCTCTTCCTTCAGACCAATCAGGCCGCAGACGAGGGTTGCTGCGATCACCAGATAGGGATTTGCATCGGCACCGGCCACGCGATTCTCCACCCGTCCGGCAGCCGGTTGGCTGAACGGTACGCGCAATCCCGTGGTGCGGTTGTCGTAGCCCCAGGAGAGGTTTACCGGCGCAGACTGATCGCGCACGAAGCGCTTATAGGAGTTGACGTGCGGCGCGATCAACGCAAAGGCATCCGGCAGGTACTTCTGCATGCCACCGATGAAGTGCCGTAAGGGCGGTGGAATCAGGCCTCGTCGCAGAGCAAAGATGTTCTTGCCGGCCTCATCTACCACGCTGCAATGCACATGCAGGCCGTTGCCAGGTTTTCCGGCCATGGGTTTGGCCATGAAACTGGCCAACAGTCCGTGCCGCTCGGCGCAACCCTTGATCAGGCGCTTGAGCTGGAAGAGCTGATCCGCCCGCGACATGGCATCGCCATGCGCGACGTTGAACTCAACCTGCGCTGGTCCCATCTCGTGCACTACGCCGGCCAGGTCCAGGCGCATCTCAGCCGACATGTTGTAGATGTCGTCCATGACGGCGGAATACTTGTCCAGCGCATCGGGGCTGAAGGACTCGCCCCCAACCTCGATAGCGCCACCAGCGCCAGCAGCAGGCGTGAGCGCCAGCGCTCCACGCGTGAGAGGTTCAAGTAGATAGAGCTCCGCCTCCGGCGCCACCACCGGGTGCAGGCCCATCTCCTCGTAGGCATCGATCACCCTTTGCAACACGTTGCGCGGGTCGTAGGGTATGGGCTCACCCAGCTGATTCAGCGTACGGCACACCACCTGCCCCACATCGCCCCGCTTCCAGGGGGTCGGCCGGAAAGTGCTCCAGTCTGCTTCCAGCAGGAGGTCCCGATCGTTCGAGTCGTAGATCTCGATCGTGTCTGCGTAGGCACCGGTGACGCTGTGGAAAAAGACTGCCTCTGCAAGGTGCGGCAGATCCTTCTCGTCGTAGGTTGCCCCTTCAATCGTCTTGCCGCGGGGCAGGCCGTTTGCGTCTGCCACGAGCAGCTCGAGCTGATCATGCAGCGTGGTCGGCTTGCTCATGTTCCTCGTCAATTTCTTTCTCCCAAATCACAACATTTCGTTCAATGAACACAAAGGCGACGATCCACAAAAATGCGTCCCAGAAGTCCAGGAAATCGCCAAACAGCCCCCAATACGCCGCTACCAGCACCAGCACCGCATACAAAAGGAACTTCGATCGCTTGCTGGCTGCTTCCACCCAGCCGCGAAACCAGTCGCGCAGCAGCAGCTGCACATCGAGCTCGAGATTGAGGACCACCAGTATCCAGGTGGTTGCGTTGACGACGTCGATCCAGGCGAGCCGCCACGCTGCTTCAAAGGTGGCCGCCGGCGCAACGATGCCGGCAGCTGCGTAGTACATGATATCGCCGTTCATCGCACAATTCGCGGCGCTCACTGGTTCGTACTCATCGAGATCGACCAGTAAAGACAAACCTTGTGTTGCACACACATCCAACCCCGCCGCCGGCAGGTACACGGACAATCCGAGGGCTTTAGTGACGTATCCGTAGAGCGCATACACGATCAGGGTGTAGCAGAACACCCGCACCACCAGAAGCGTGCGGGTAACTGCCGGGGTCAGCCGGTGATCGGGAATCTGATAGGTCTCGAGTTCGAAGACGAGCAGCAGCACGACCCAGGCCAGGGTATCGATCGTAGCCGCGAAGGCGGAGATAACTTCAGCGAGCGGCACGCTGTCGCCAAACACGTGCGACGCGGCGGCCCACTCTTCCTGCATGAAAAGACCAATGTTGACGATGAGCGCCGCATACACGATGTATTTGAATGCAGCGAAGACGTTCACCGCTCGGTACTCATCCGTATCGCACGGCCAAATGCCGGGAACGGCACCGCCGAGACCGGGTCGTTGCGCACGCGCCATTCCGGATGCCGTTGCACGCCGAGCACCCGTTGGCCCGGCAGGCTGACGTCCGCCACCAGACCGTCTTCGGCGCGCCCCTCCAAAGTGCGCGCCGGCGCCAGGCCGCAGTGATCCGCGAGCGTATCCAATTCCTCGCCCGCGACTAAGGCTGGCGTCAGGATCGGCATGTCATCGTTACCGTGCGCCACCGCATGGATGGCTTTTTCTCCTACCGGGTGGAACGGGTACTCGCACGCACGCTTCACATCACGCGGGATCAGGACCAGCGGAGCGCTCATCGTCCACACCCGATTGTACGTAGCTGTGGTGGCGCGCAACGGTTAGCATGCCGATCTACCGCGCCATGCGGCCCAAGAACATGTCCGACCTCGCCACCATCAGCGACCATATAGCCCGCGTTTTGCCGGAGGCCGGCACACAACGGTTTGCGCCGCTGCTGCTCGAATTGCTGCGCGCCTGGATGCCCATCGACGAAGCCTGCATCGTCATTTACCCCGGCACTGCAGCGCCAGTCATCGCTTACCGTGAGCAGCCGCTGCCTGGCGACCGGCCGAACCTCGACAGCTTCATTGGCGGTACGTTTCTGCTCGACCCTTACTACGCAGCGGCGTCGCGCGAGCGGCGCTTCGGCTTCTTTCCGCTGCATGAGCTCGCGCCCAGGGGTTTTCGCAGTAGTGAGTATTACCGCACCTACTACCGCTTCAGCGGCATCATCGACGAGTGTGGCTATCTGACGCCGCTGACGGATGGCGGCTTCGCCAACCTGTCCCTGGCGCGTACCGGCGACAGCAACGTGTTCGAGCGCACAAGTCTGAAACAGCTTCGCGACATGACGCCGCTGGTGCAGACTCTCATGCAACAGCACTGGCAGGCACTGCCTGCGGCTGAGGAAAACAGCTCGACAAGCCTTCGAACACAGCTCGAAGCGGCCCTGACGCACTTCGGTGCGTCGGTCCTGACCGCACGCGAGCAGCAGACCGTGCAGGCCATCCTGCACGGGCACACCGGCAAAGCCATCGCCGCGGACCTCGGCATTTCCGTTGAAACGGTAAAACTGCATCGTAAGAACGCCTATCGCAAGATCGGCGTGCGTAACCAGTCGGAACTCTTCTACACGGTTATCCAGGCGCTCAAGCATTGCAGCGACAACCAGGTAGACGGCGACCCGCTCGCCCGCCTCAATCCCACTCGTAGCTGAAGCTTACCCCTACGGTGCGCGGTCGCGTCGGCCCAAAGAAATGGGACGGAATGATGCCGCCGTTGTTGTTCAGGCCATCAAAGGTATCTTCGTCGGTGAGATTCTCCACATAGAGGTTCACCGCCCAGTTGGCCGCTGATTCATAACCCACGCGCAGCGCCACATTCGTGAAGCTGTCGATCTCGGTGGACTTCAACCCTTCGAAGCCGCCGCCGCGTTCCGACTCCCAGAACGCCTCCAGCCGTGCCGTGATGGCCGCACCGGACTGGAG
>JAUILW010000265.1 GCA_030432795.1 Gammaproteobacteria bacterium | reverse complement strand
GCGCTCATCGATCGCTACGCCGACCAGCGGGCACTGCGTGCCATTCACCTGGAGACCAACCAGGGCAAGGCGGCAGCACTTCGCGTTGGTGCGCTGGCGGCCCGTCATGAGATCTTAGTGTGCATCGATGGCGATGCATTGCTCGATACCAACGCGTTGTGGTGGATGGTGCGACACTTTGAGGATGCTCGCGTGGGCGCTGTCACCGGTAACCCGCGGGTGCGCACGCGCTCCACCCTCATCGGCAAGATTCAGGTAGGGGAGTTTTCTTCTATCGTCGGTCTGATCAAGCGCTCGCAACGTATCTACGGCCGCGTGTTCACAGTCTCCGGCGTGGTTGCGGCCTTCCGTCGATCAGCGCTCTATGACGCTGGCTTCTGGGATCTCACCAAGCTCACGGACGACATCGATATCAGTTGGCGTCTGCAGATGCAGCACTGGGGCATCCGCTTCGAGAGCAATGCCATCTGCTGGATTCTCATGCCGGAGACGCTCAAGGGTCTGTGGAAGCAGCGATTGCGTTGGGCAGAAGGTGGCATGGAGGTGGCCCTGGACCACGCTGGGGCGCTGCTCAACTGGCGGCGGCGGCACATGTGGCCGGTGCTTGCGGAATTCGTGTTGAGCGTTTTGTGGTCCTATACCATGCTGATTCTTGGCCTTCTCCTGCTGATCAGCCAGGTCATGGATATCCCCGAGATCCCCGACCTCAGAGAATGGCTGCCAAGCTGGGGTGGAGCGCTCATCGGTCTGACCTGCCTGTTGCAGTTCGCGTTGAGCGTGTTCATCGACAGCCGCTACGAAAAACGGTTTCCGCGCTATTACTTCTGGATCATCTGGTACCCCATGCTCTACTGGCTGCTGAGCGTTTTCACTACCATCGTCGCCGTGCCCCGTGCGGTGTTTCGCCGACGGCGGCAGGCAACCTGGACGAGCCCGGATCGGGGAGAGCAGTTCCGTGACTGAACGCCCGCCCATCATCTCGCGGCCGGAGCGGCAGACCATGGCGCAACGCTGGGGTTACCGGTCGGTGACGGCGCTGGCCTGGCTTTTCTGGTTCTACCTCGTCATCCCGCTGCTGAGCGTGGTGGCGTGGGTGGTGGGCCTGGTGTTTCTGCACGAGGTGCTGCTTCAGGGGTTGACGCTGGACGGGCTGTTGCAGCTACTGGCAACCTACGGGGTAGGGATCGGGGTGCTCACTGGAGCGTTTCTGCTGTGGGCACTGTACAGCTATCTGCGTTTTCGCCGGCAGATCCGTCGCCGCGAAGTGCGCACCGTAAGCGACCAGGCGCTTGCCGCACTTCATGGGTTACCGCTGGGGGAAGTGCTCGCGTGGCGCGCCAGGCGGCATACCACGGTGGATGCCGATACCCTGAAGACGATGTTCGAAGGTGGCCATCGCAACGGTGAGGATCGCTTCACGCGTTCTTGACGGGTGTGGGGTAGGTTGGCTCTTTGTCCCGAGGGATATTTCGATGGCGGAGCGTCGCGGCATTCGCGAACGGCTTGGCAGGCTCTTTGCACTGCAGCTTGCGGTGATCGGCTTTGCTACCGTGGTGGGCATTTTCCTCACCCAGCAGATCGTTGAAGACCTGCTTACCAGGCAGGCGCTGGAATCTGAGGCGGCGCACTTCTGGCAGCTGTATGAGGATGCTCCGGATGTGTCGTTGCCCAACACCGCCAACATGCGCGGTTATCTCGCTCGTAACGATGCGCCCTTCGATGCTCCGCAACCGTTGATTGGGCTGACGGAAGGCTACCATCAGGCCCACGTCGGTGGGCGACAGGTGCTCGTACATGTGTCCCGACGGAATGATGCGCGGCTGTTGCTCGCCTTCGAAGGAGACCAGGTTTCGGATCTTGCGTTCTATTTTGGCGTGCTGCCCCTTTCCGTGGTGCTCCTGCTCATCTACGGGCTTCTGTTCGTGGCACTACGGTGGTCGCAGCGCGCCATGTCGCCCATGGTCCAACTGGCGGAACGGCTCGAGTCTGCAGACCTGAACAAGGCCGGTCGCCTGGAACTGGCTTTGGACGACATTGCCGCGAACTCTGATTCCGAAGTGCACGCCATGATCGAAGCGCTGCAGCAATTCATTGATCGCCTTGATCGTGCCGTGGAGCGTGAGCGGTTGTTCACCCGCGACGCCGGGCACGAGCTCAGAACCCCGGTGGCAGTTCTGAAAGGCACGCTCGACCTGCTGGAGCGTCGCCAGGATCGTTCAGCCCAGGACATGCGTGGCCTCGCACGCATGCGTCGAACGCTGGACGGCATGGAAGCGCTGCTCGAGAGCTTGCTGCTGCTTGCGCGGGAAGAGACCGCGGAGCTGCCGGTCGAGAACTGCGACCTGCAGACCATTGTCCGCCGGCAGGTTGCAGATCTCGAGTCTCTCGCGAGTGATACGGGCAATACGGTACGCGTCGTCGAGCACGCACCGCTGACGGTGCGATGCGCGCCGAAGCTGGTGGATGTGGTCACCCTGAATCTGTTACGCAATGCCCTGATGTACACGGACAACGGCACAATCGATGTGGAGATCTTCGCGGACCGGGTAGAGGTGCGTGACACCGGCTCCGGTATGTCGCCGGAGCAGCTCGGTCGCGCTCTGGAACCGTTCTACCGGGCCGACGACAGCCGCGGGCGCCAGGCCGGACACGGGCTGGGGCTTTCCATCGTCCAGCGAATTGTCGTGCTGCTCGGCTGGCAGCTCTCGCTCGACAGTGCCCCGGGGCGAGGCACCCGAGCTACCGTGATTATGGCACCCTCAGACGATAACCCCGCCCCGGCAGGGTCTCGATGAGGGCCAGGTCAAACGGGCGGTCGACAATCTGCCGCAGGTTGTAGAGGTGACTGCGCAACGCGTCGCTGTCTGGTGGATCGTCGCCCCAAACTTCCTGCTCCAGTAAGGCGCGGGTCACTACTTTCGGATGCTCCCGCATCAGCAGCTTGAGTATCTCGAAGCCGATGCGCGGCAGCTCCAGTGCCTGACCTTCGCGAGTGACGGCAAGGGTCTCGGTATCCAGCGTCAACGGCCCCACGTCGTAACGATTGGAGATGCCTTTGTGACGCCGCAACAGTGCATCGATACGCGCTTCGAGCTCCGGTAGATCGAAAGGCTTCACCAGATAGTCGTCGGCGCCCACGGAAAACCCTTCCAGTTTGTTCTCGAGCTGGTCGCGGGCGGTGAGCATGATGATGGGCAGCGTGAGCCCGGCAACCTCCCGCAGGTGTCGACAGACGCTGATACCATCCATGCCGGGCAACATGACATCGAGGACGATGACATCGTAGCGGTTCTGTGAGGCGAGGTGCACGGCGATCAGTCCGTCGGCAGCGTAATCCACGCGATAGCCTGTGGCTTCGAGGTACTCGCCTACGGTCTCCGCAAGATCTGCATGATCTTCTACCAACAGGACGTCAATCATGTCGCTATCGGGCTCCTTTCCGCTCGAACCACAGCCGAGACTGAGTAAAACAGAATCATCCACGCGGCGCTAACCAGTGCCAGCAGCAGCACGTTATCTATCGATACCGCACCGAAACGTTGACCGGCGAGGTAGGTGACTGGCGCCCAGGCGCCGACGATGATCGGGCCGAGCAGCCGCTTATCACGAAACCACGAAAGGCTGTGGTTTATCGTCAGCCCAAAACCCAGCCACAGCACACCGATCCACATAGGTGCGTACAGCGTGTCCGGGTAGTCGAAGATGTCGAGAAAAACCCAGAGATTGTCGAGGAGCAGGCCAGCAGCTACGCAGATTCCCGCAAGCTGCCAGTCCAGGCGTGGACCTGGCGACAGGAAGCTCAGAGCCACCAATGGTAAGGCCGCAGCAAAGGCGAGGGCGGTGTGGCCGTAACCGCCCGCACCCAGCACACAGCCGAACCACAACAGCTGGAAAGCCGCTGCGTTGAGCACAAAATAGAGTCGATCGCTCACGATGGCTTTTTCACCCGAATTTCAGTGCCAGAAACTCGCGGCGAAGGCTCGCGTTTTCCAGAAAGGCACCGCGCATGATGCTGCTGGTCATCTTCGTTTCCGATTCCTCGACGCCGCGCCATTGCATGCACATGTGGTCGGCCTCCATGACGATGGCAAGCCCCTTGGGATGCATGCGTTGTTCCAGCAGATCGGCGAGCTGTGATATGGCTTCCTCCTGAATCTGCGGTCGATTCATCACCCACTTCACCAGGCGCGCGTACTTCGACAGGCCAATCAATGCGGATTCCTCGTTCGGCAGGACGCCTACCCACACACGGCCCAGTATCGGACACAGGTGGTGCGAACAGGCGCTTCGGACGGAGATCGGCCCGACGATCATGAGCTCGTCGAGTTGCGTGACGTTTGGAAACTCGGTGACCTTCGGGGGTGGGGTGTAGCGCCCGTGGAATACCTCCCGGACGAACATCTTTGCCACCCGTCGTGCGGTATCCTGCGAGTTGTGGTCGTGATCAACGTCGATCACCAACGACTGCAGTACGCCGCGCAGTTTGTCCGCCACTTCGTCCTGCAGCGCGTCCATCTCACCGTCTTCAATGAAGTCGTGGATGTTGTCGTTGGCGTAGAACCGCTTGCCGGCGCGCTCCAGGCGCTCACGTATGCGTCGTGATGCGGGTTTGTGTGCATCGGCGCGTATTGGAAGAAGACTCTCGGCCATGAAATATCCTGTGATTGGTGATTGGTGATTGGTGATTGGTGATTGGTGATTGTGTGTGGTGGTGTCAGCCGTGTTCGATGCGCACCAGCTTTGACGTGTCGTAGCCTTGCTCCGCAACGATTGCCCGCAGCCGCTCATACTCGGTGGGTGCAACGTTCGGCGTGCGAGCCATGATCCATACGTAGTCGCGGCGGCTGCGGCCGATGATTGTGTGTTCGTATTTGTCATCGACATACACCACGCGGTACTCGGCTCTGATCGGCCAGATGAACTGCATGCCCCACACGGCGTTGGAAGCATCCTCACCGATGTAGGCTGTGGGTGTGAGCGTGGACAGGCGCCCGTCGATGTCGCCACGATTGAAGGTGAAGGTCGTGTCTATGCGATCTTCAGAGACGCGCTTGTAGCTTTCTACCGCGTTGTAGATGTTGCGCTCGAGCGGTGTCGGAATGCTGGCGACGACATACCAGTCGCCCATGAACCGATCGATATCTACGAACTCGGCGGTGCGGATGGGTTTGGTAGCCGCGTCGTGGCTGCAGCCGAACATTGGCACTACACCGAACAGCGCGGTGGCAAAACCCAGGCGTTTCAGAGAGAACATTGCAGACACGGAC
>JAUILW010000264.1 GCA_030432795.1 Gammaproteobacteria bacterium | reverse complement strand
ATTCAACTGAACATCATCGCCAAGCGGGTGCTCGGGCTCCCGGACTGAACCACGGACACCTTGATGACTACCGACCGACAACTGGATAGAGACTGGCACGCACCGATCCGCTACCCGGACCCAGCCATTGAAGTGCTGGACGGACGATTCGCCCGCTACGTGCTCGGCAGCGCCGCACTGGAACGGATCTGGACCGGTGGGCGCTGGACCGAGGGTCCGGTGTGGTTTGGCGACATGCGTTGTCTGGTGTGGAGCGACATTCCCAACGACCGATTGCTGCGATGGTCGGAAGAAAGCGGTACCGTATCCGTGTTCCGCTCACCCTCGCACTACGCCAACGGCAACAGCCGTGACTTCTCGGGGCGCCTCATCACCTGCGAGCACGGCAGCCGCCGGGTCACCAGAACCGAGCACGATGGCACCATCACGGTACTGGCAGATAGCTTTGAGGATAAGCCTCTCAATGCGCCCAACGACATCGTCGCGCATCCGGACGGCAGCGTCTGGTTCACCGATCCAGGCTACGGCATCCTGTGGAACTACGAGGGACACAAGGCAACAGCCGAGCTGCCAACACGCGTGTATCGCATCCACGCCGACGGCACGCTTGCGATCGCTACAGAGACGTTGGAGAAGCCCAACGGGCTCGCCTTCTCGCCGGATTACCGCACGCTGTATGTGAGCGATACCGGCGCGTCACACAAGCCAGGTCACCCGCATCAGATCCACGCCTTCACCGTAGCCGATGGCGAGCTTTCAGACCAGCGGGTCTTCTGCGATCTTGGCAGCGCCATGCCCGACGGCTTTCGCGTGGACACCGACGGTAACGTGTGGAGCAGCGCCGGCTGGGCGGGGGCGGAACTGGACGGCGTGCACGTGTTCGCGCCGGACGGCACACAGATCGGCGCCATCCATCTGCCGGAGGGCGCGTCGAATCTGTGTTTCGGCGGCGTCAAGCGCAACCGCCTGTTCGTCACTGCCGGACAGTCGGTGTACAGCCTATACACCGATGCGCAAGGTGCCCGCTAACGAGGCGGCAGCCTCGGTTACTCCAGCACCTCGAGGCGCACTTCCACGACACCGCGGCGCACCATGTCGATTTCTTCAGCCGCGCTTTTCGACAGGTCGATGATGTTCGAATTGCGGCGCGCCATGCGGTCGTTGATGGTGACCACTACGCTCTTGTCGTTGTCCAGGTTCGTCACCCGCACCCGCGTACCAAAGGGCAGCTTCTTGTGCGCCGCCGTCTTGAGGTTCTGATCGAACACCTCGCCGCTGGCGGTATTGCGGCCCTGGAAGAAGTCGCTGTAATAGACCGCCTTGCCTTCTTCGGCAGCCATCGTTGCGGTACAGAAACTCGCCGCCAGCAGCATCGCAACCAGCGTCCCACACTTGCGCATGATTCGTCCTTCTATCTGAAAAAAAGATTCGGGTAACAACGGCGCGGGAGTCTAATCAAATCCTCCCACGCCGACTGTAAAAGTCCGGTTACGCCATTGTCCTCAGTAACTGATCGACTGCCCGAGCTTCACCCAGCGGCCGTTTTGTACCTGCGCAAGCACGCTCTCGGTGGCGCCGGAATGCTTGTCCGCACTGAAGCTGACCCGGTAGCCGAACATGTCGGTGTAGCTGTCGATGCTCTCCAACGCCGCCACGAACCCTTGCGTGGTGAGCTCAGGTCCTGCCCGCTCGAGCGCTTCGATCATGAGATCCGCCGCCCGATACCCTTCCATTGCCGCGAGGCCAGGCGCTTCACCGAATCGCTCGCGGTAGGCATCCCACCAGGCGCGCACCGGCGCACTCATCTCGTCGTCTCCATACAGGCTCATCATATGCACGAACGCGTAATAACCTTCACCGCTGTCCTGCTCCGCGATGACCTCGGCGTAGGCCGCGTTGTTACCGACCCATGCCACATCCTGCCAGTTCATTTTGCGCGCTGCATCGAGTACCAGGATGGTATCGCGATGCACCGTGCCCATGAGCACGAGGTCGCAGTTCGCCTCCTTCAGCCGCAGCATCGCGGCGGTGAACTCCGTCTCCGTGGGCTTATGCGCCGACACGGCAGCCACCTCGCGGCCCATTTCGGCGAGCTGATCCTGGGCGCCTTCGAGGATCTCCTGCCCGTAGTCGGTATCCTGGTAGATCACGCACGCCGTCTGCTTGCCCTGCTCTTCGAGGAAGTACCTGGTCGCCGCACGCACCTCATCGTAATAGATGCCGCGCTGGGTGAACTTCAGCGGGTGAAACGGCTCCACCATGGAGCGCGCGCCGGTGATGGGAAAAATGTTGGGCACGCCGGCCTCGAACTGAAGCTGCATCACCGCGTTGTTGGTAGGCGTGCCGGTGGCCAGCAGCATGGCGAAAACCTCATCGCGGTTGATGAGCTTGTTCGCTGCCTGCATGGCGCGCGGCACCTGGTACTGGGTGTCCTCCACCACGAAGCGGATGCTGCGCCCATGCACGCCGCCAGCTGCGTTGACCTCGTCGATGCGCATGCGCGCTGCGTTCACCGAACCCACACCCCAGATGGCAATGGGGCCAGACAGGTCGGTGTGCGTGCCGATGACGATCTCGTCGGCGGTTACACCGCGTTGCGGCACAGCAGCGGCCTCACCGTCGCCAGCGGGCGTTGAGTCGCCGCAGCCGGCCAGCAGGCTGGCCGCGAGCAGCATAGAAAGGAATTTGTTCATGGAGCCCCCTAATACATCCCGTCAATCATATCGGCATACTTTTCGTTCACCACCTTGCGCTTGAGCTTCATGGTGGGCGTCAGCTCTTCGTCTTCCGGATCCAGCAGCTGATCGATGAGGCGGAACTTCTTGATGGTTTCCACCCGCGCAAATTTCGCATTCACCGCCTCGATCTCGCCCCAGATCAGGTCCTGCACCGCCTGGGTGTGGCACAGGCTCGTGTAGTTGGTGAACGGCACGTCGTTGTCCTGGGCGAACTTGCTGACGTTGTCGTGGTCGATCATCACCAGACAGGTCAGGTACGGCCGCTTGTCGCCGATGACCACGGCATCGGAGATGAATGGAGAGAACTTGAGCTGGTTTTCAATCTCGCTCGGCGTGATGTTCTTGCCACCGGCGGTGATGATGATGTCCTTGATGCGGTCGAGGATATAGACGAAACCGCCTTCGTCGATGCGCCCCACGTCGCCGGTGTGCAGCCAGCCGTCGCGGATCGTCTCGGCGGTCTTCTCGGGATTGTTCCAGTAGCCGAGGATCACGCCGGGGCCGCGAATGAGGATCTCGCCTGCATCCGACAATTCCACATCCACCCCCCGGCAGGCTTTGCCAACGGAACCCACACGGAAGTCGTGTGCGTAGTTGCCGGTGGCGAGGCCGGTGCACTCCGTCTGCCCGTAGACCTCGTACATGGGCCGTCCCAGCGCCCAGAACCACTCGATGAGGTCCGGCGCGATGGGCGCTGCGGCGGTGCTCAACCATCGGCAGCGATCGATGCCGAGCAGGACGCGGATGTTCTTGAGGACAAGAAAATCAGCCGCAGCAAACGCCAGGCGCGTGGCCAGCGGTGGCGCCTCGCCGCGCAAAAGGTAAGCCGCGCGCCGCCTGCCGATGGCGAGTGCGCGTTCGTAGCACCAGCGGCCGAAGGCGGTGGCATCCTTCATCTTGATGCTGATCAGGGAGTACTGCTTCTCCCATACCCGCGGCACCGCAAAGTGCACGGTAGGTGCAACCTCCTGCTGGTCTTCCTGAAAAGTCTCCAGATCCTCCACGAAGTTCACCACGCAACCCGATTCGATGCCGGAGAAGGTGTAGAACATGCGCCCCGCCACATGTGCCAGCGGCAGAAAACCGAGCTGCTCGTCGGTGGCGTGGATGCCGTAGATGTCCTGGATGTTGGCCATCATGAAGAGCATGTTGGCCTGCGAAATCATGGAACCCTTGGGCGGGCCGGTGGTGCCGGAGGTGTAGGTGAGCGTCATCAGATCGTCCGGCCGGGCGGCAGCCACTTCCGTCTCCCAGCGCTGCGCGTGCTGCGCCTCGTACTCCCGGCCGAGTGCGAGCAGCGCATCGAAGCTCATCACCTGGGCATCGCTGAAATTGCGCAGGCCCTCCATGTCGAAGACGATCACCTTCTCCAGAGTGGGTGTGCGCTCGCGCACTTCCAGTACCTTGTCGAGCTGCTCCTCGTCTTCGGCGAAGTAGAAGCGCGTGCCGCTGTCGTTGATCAGGTACTCCACCTGGCTCGGAGAATCGGTGGGATAAATACCGTTGGTCACGCCGCCCATGCCGATGATGCCGAGGTCGGCAAACGGCCATTCACGGCACACCTCGGCGGCGATGGAGCAGCGATCGCCGCGCTCGAGACCGAGCGCTTTGAGCCCCAGCCCCACCCAGCGGGCATGGTTGCCCCAGTCGGCCCACGTGTATTCGTTCCAGATGCCGAAGTCTTTCTCGCGGATGGCTACCCGGTCCG
>JAUILW010000263.1 GCA_030432795.1 Gammaproteobacteria bacterium | reverse complement strand
ACATGCCTTCGCGCAGATGTCGGGCGCGTGGATCTTCCGCCCGGTATACCCGGTGTCCGAAACCCATGATCGGTTCACGTGCCTTGCGCTTGGCCTTGATCCAGGCTGCTGCGCGATCCGGTGTGCCGATCTCGCGCGCCATTTTCATCACGTCTTCCGCGGCACCTCCGTGGGCGGGGCCCGAGAGCGCAGCGATGGCGGCGGTGATGGCTGCGTGCAGGTTGGCGTCGGTGCCGGTGACGACCCGCGCCGTGAAGGATGATGCGTTGGAACCGTGCTCGGCGTGCAGAATGAAATCCAGGTCCATCAACCGTGCCGCTTCTTCGCTCGGCTGCTCGCCCTTCAACAAGTGCAGAAACGCGGCGGCGTGGTTCAGATCGCCGCTTGGCTCAATGGGTTGGAGGCCCTGACGGATGCGATGGTGGGCGGCAACAATGGCCGGTATCTGTGCGGCGAGGCGAATGCCTTTCGCCAACACGCCGTCCGGCGTCTTGTCCTCCACATGTGGGTCGACGGCGCCGAGGGCCGAAGCGGCGGTGCGCAGTACTTCCATGGGATGTGCGTGCTGGATGGTGCGGATGATGTCGATCACCGCGCCCGGCAGATCGCGGCCGGCCTTGAGTTTCGCATCGAACGCTGCGAGTGCGGCCGCCGTGGGCAGCTCGCCGTGCAGCAGCAGGTACGCGGTCTCTTCGAATGTGGAGTGCTCGGCGAGCTCGTGGATGGAGTAGCCCCAGTAGTGTAGCGAGCCCGCGCGACCATCGATCTTCGTCGTTGGCGAGCGGTCGAAGTACACATCCTTCAGGCCGCGGAAAACACGCACTTCGTTGTCGCTCATCGCACGGGCTCCGTTGTGGCTTCGCCGGCCTGCGGCGGCGGCAGGTGCCACCACCACTGATCGGCGAGCGGCCGTGACTCCGGCCACACCATATTCAGCGTCTCGCCTTCGAACACTTCACCATTTTTCACCACGTAAGCGATGCGGGTGGTGTTGGTGATGTCCGCGAGCGGGTCCGCATCGAGCACTACCAGGTCTGCCAGTTTGCCGACGCTGACGGTGCCGATGTCCTCGCCAACGCCGATCATCTCAGCGCCGTGTCTGGTGGCCGCGGTGAGTAGCTCGCGTGGGGTCGCGCCGCCCGATGCCAGTAGCTGCAGTTCCCAATGGTAGCCGAGGCCCTGAAGCTGTCCGTGGCCGCCGACGCCGACCCGGCCGCCGGCACGCATGATGCGGGCCGCACCCTCGGCGATCTCGTCGAAGGTGTACTCCCGTTCGTGCGCCCAGAACGATCGCTCGGTACGCGCCGCGAGGTGCGGTTGCGGCGTGAAGCGGGCAAGCTTGGCGTCGTGCATCGGCGACTGGTTGGTATAGAAGTAGTTTTCCCCGGACGGCCCGCCGTAGGTCACGAGCAGGGTGGGCGTGTAGGCAATCTTCGATTCGGCGGTGAGCCGCACCACATCGTCGTACAGGCCGATGAGCGGGTAGTTGTGCTCGTTGCCGCTGAAGCCGTCGATGATGTGGGTGATGTCGAGCTTCATGTCGAGCCCACCCTCGGTGGTGGGCATGAGCTTCAGCTCCGCGGCCGCCTGGGCCAGCCACTGGCGTTGCTCGCGGCTGCCGGAGATGTAGGCCTTGAGGTTGCGCACGCCGTAGTGATCCCGATAGCGGCGCAACACGTGCAGTGCGTGGTCGCGGGACTTGAAGGCATTGTTGGAGAACACGCCCGGGCCGGTGGAGAGCGCGCGCGGGCCGAGCATGAGGCCGGCATCGATCATGTCCTCATAGGCGATGATGTCGACGGTGCTTGGCTGTACGTCGATGCCGGTGGTCACGCCATAGGCAAGGCTCGCCAGAAACGCTGGACTACTGCGGTCCATGGTGCCGCGCAGAGGGCGGTAGTGGGCATGCGTGTCGATGAAGCCGGGCACCACGAAGCGGCCCTGCAGGTCGATGACGCGCGCGTCTGCAGGTGGTGTGATGCTTTGTCCCACCGCTTCGATGCGGCTGCCGCGGATGACGACAGTGGCATCGCTGACCGGCTCGAACCCCGGCTCCATGCTGAGCACCGTCACGCCGGTGAGCGCCACGGTGCCTTCCGGCGCATGGCGGGGTTTATACAGCTCGATCAGGTGGGCTACGACGCCTTCGGCTGCTTCTGCCGGTTGCTCGGCTTCCTTCTCTTGCGATGCGTTGCTGTCGTCTTTCTCCGTATCGTCGCCGTTGTCCTCGGAGGACGCCTCCTCGTCGCTGGCGACGAAGGTGATGGACGCAAGCGGCCGCCGGTAAACGGTGTGACCGACAGACCAGTACACGGATTCGCCGTCGGCGGCCCAGCCGAAATGATCGGCGCCGACGTCGGTGAGTTTGACCTGTGGCAACACCGGTGCGTTGATGGTCTGCTCCACGCCGCCGATCACCTGCCCCAGGGTGCGTACGAGGTAGAGCTGGTTGGCATGTTGAACGAGCACATGGCGGCCGTCCGGGGAGAGCTGCGCATCTTCTGAGGGGATATCACCCTCCGCGGCGTAGATGCCGGGTCCTTTACTGACGAACAGCGCGCGTCGGTCGGTACCGTCGTAACGGACCGACACCAGCCCGCCATCGCCTGCACGGGCGAATTGACTCCCAGAAAGATAGAGAACGACGCGATCCGCATCGGGTCCGAAGTGCGGTCGGCCCAGGCCGCCGGCGGGGACGATGGTTTGCGTCGCGCCGCCTTTGGCTGGCAGCCACACCACCTCGGTGCCCACCGGCGGGCCGAAGTCCCATTCGCGCATGATGCGCTCGTGTGCCGATGCGCGCAGCGCCACGATGCGCTCGCCGTCGCGGCTGTAGGCCGGGTCGGTGTAATGCGCCTGCGTGTCCGTGAGCTGCCTGGCCCGGCCGCCGCGGGCGCTCACCTGCCAGATGTGGCCGCCGTCGTCGTTCCAGCTGACGAATGCGATGCGTTTGCCGTCCGGAGCCCAGGTGGGATCGAACGCTTGTGTGTCCTCATCGGTGATGCGCGTGGTGGTTTGCGCCTCGAAGTCGTGCACATAGATGCCCATGAACGCGGAGAACGCGACGCGCTTGCCATCGGGCGACAGTTCCGGCGAGAGCAGCAGGCGGGCCTTCACCGGGCCCTTGCCGAGGCGGTAGGGATAGTAGAGGTGCGGGGCGAGGGCTTGCTCTACCCGGATGCGCATAGGCACGGTGGCGCGCTCGCCGCTTGCCATGTTCAGGCGCTCGATACGCCCGTCGCGGCTGTAGTAGAGATGCTCGCCGTCCGGCGCGAAGGCGTAACTTGGGAACAGGTCACGGGTGAAGCGCGACTCCTGCTCGTCGTGTTCAACAGGGTAGGCAAGCCAGCGGTCCTCGCCTGTATCCAGGTCGCGGACTCGAAGCCCGGTTTGCGCTTCATAGCGGGTGGCATACACCAGCAGCTTGCCGTCGGGCGACAACGCTGGCCGCACGGCGCTGCCGCGTACCGCAGTGACGCTATCCTCTCGCCCGTCACGCAGGTCGCGCCGTGCGATTTGCCACAGCGGAAAACTAACGTTGTAAGCAAAGCCGCCGGCTTTGCGGGCGAAGTAGAGATAGCGGCCGTCAGGCGAGTAGGCCGCTCCCAGCGCGTTGTGCCTCTGCGCGATGGGTGTGTCTGCGCCGCTCTTTGCCTTGGTGAGCTGCACGCCTTTGCCGCCGTCGAGGTGATATGCCCACAGCTCAAAGGTGCGCAGGTCCCATGTGGTGCGCGAAGCGACTACGTGTGTGCCGTCCGGGGAGAACGCTGGTGATGCGTACTCCGTATTACCTTTGGACTGCGTGAGCTGCTTGGGATCGCTGCCGTCGGCGGCCACCGTCCAGAGGTTTTCGCTGCCGCTCCGGTCGCTGATGAAGACGATCCGTTTGCCGTCCGGGGAGAACCGCGGCTGGCTGTCGAATGCGGGCCCGTTGGTGATGCGGGTAGCCTCGCCACCGTCGATGGGCAGGGTGTACAGATCACCCAGTACTTCCAGTACAAACAGGTTGCCGGACGGGTGCACGTCGAGCGATAACCACGATACCTGTTCGGTGTCGAAGGCTACCGTTCGGTTGGTCTCGAGGGTCAATTCCGCTTGCGCGGTACTCAGCGCAAGGGACAGAAGGAGGAGCGTGTTTCTCATTGCAGTGTTTTCTCGCCTGTCACCGAAGAGGGCGGGTTGGTGAAAGCGGCGCATGTTAGCATGCGCAACGAATTGCGACGTCCAGGAGAGCGGCCGAATGTCAGCGCAGCCTTACGATCCCGACAACATCTTCGCGAAGATCATTCGTGGCGAGATGCCTGCCTTCAAAGTCTACGAAGACGAGCACACGCTCGCTTTCATGGACATCATGCCGCAGGTGCCGGGGCACACCCTGGTGATAGCCAAAGCGCCGGGTGCGGACATGTTTGAGCTCGCCGACGAGGCGCTGCAGGCAGCCATTGTCACCACGAAAAAAGTAGCCGCGGCAGTCAAGCAGGCGTTCGACGCCCAAGGCGTGATGATTGCCCAGCTCAACGGCAGCGCTGCGGGGCAGACGGTGTTTCATCTGCACTTCCACATCCTGCCGCGCAATGCAGGCATCGAACTCGGCTTTCACGCTCGCGAGATGGCTGATGCTGAAACGCTGGAGGCGCATGCTGCACGGGTACGTGCGGCGCTCGCAAACGGGTAAGTGCCTCAGTTGAGCACCGCGTAGCCGCGATTTCTCAGGCAGTTGCGTACAACGCGCTGTCGTTCGTTCAGCCCGCGGCCGGTACCTTTGGCCGCACCAACTACCGCGCCGCCGCCAGCAGCGCGTTCCACGGTGCGGCTGTTGCCCACAGCGGCTCCTACGGCTGCACCCACCACCGCGCCCACCGCCGCGCCGGTAGCGGCTTTGCCGCCCACAGCGACTTGCTCTGCGTAGCCCTGGCAATCTGCCAGGTCCTGTTCGTAGCGCACCGGATCGACGCCGCGCATATCGACGATCGGCGCATTGCTTGCGCAAGCCCCAAGCGTCAGCAACGCGAACACAGCGGGAATTCTCATGAGCGGTATCCTCGGCGGGTAACTGTGCACTGGATAGCAGAGCGGGGCTGAATCTTCGCTGAACCCGCCGGCGAACGGCCGCAGGCCGAGCGGCGGCGTCGGATTGCACGCGACTTGTTGGCTGGATGTCGAGGGCATATGATCGGGCTCAAGCCGTACTGGACTGCGGCTGATAGGGAAATAAAAACAAGAAGATATCTCAACTAGCTCCACTGGGGGTGAGCTATGAAAACTGTGAAGGACACAGCTCGGACTGGTCTTTTACTC
>JAUILW010000262.1 GCA_030432795.1 Gammaproteobacteria bacterium | reverse complement strand
GGCGTTGCAAAAGCGCTGGCGATGGCATACACCGCGCCATGACCCGCGTCGAGACCTTGATCGATCACGTCGATGGCCGCACCACCGACGACTGGCGCACTGAAGAAAAACGCGTTGGTGCCAACCATGGCAAGGGTCGCGCCTGCGTACTTCAGCCACTCGCCGCGGGTGATCTGCCAGAGATTTTTTGCCTGCATGAGTCCAATTCCGTTCGTTTAGACGATCGGTGGGCGCAAGTGCTTGGAAAAAGGAAACAACGAGAACCCACCTCGCGGTGAGCGCGTTCCTCCTTGGGTGCTGGTACCGGTGAAAGTACCGCGTGTGTCGTGCCGCCGGCGCTCAGCCGGCGAAGGAGGGGCTCACCTCAGCCGCATCTGCCAGTAACGCGCCGGATAGCGCGGGCTGGTGGAGGCGGCGATAGCCACTGCAGCGATGAGCAGCGTGACGGTCTGCTTGATCGTGTTATGCATGCCTGCCTCCTGGGGGTAGTGATGGGTTCGTGAGCAAAAAGTCGGGCGATACTACTCCGACTTCGAATCCAGCACAAACCGGTAGACGAATCGGCTGGTCTTTCCGCGCACCGCGGGGTCAAAAACCAGCACCTCCAGGTCATCTTCCGGATTTTCCAGCATGTCGCTGGTACGCCTCAAATCGAATCCGTGTGACGCAATGTCAGCCTTGGCAAACTCCGCATCGATACGGTGCAGGGTCTGTGCATCCTGCATGCCGCGACCGGTGACGCCGTGGTGGTCGACGATGCCGAGCACGCCGCCGGGTTTGAGTACCCGCTTCAGCTCTGAGAACAGCTGTTCACCGTCGAGACGCCAGCCATCTGTGACGTAGTAGATGTCGTGGTAGGTGAGGATCATCAGCACCATATCCACTGAATCGTCGGCAAGATCCAGCGCATCCACCTCGCGGTCGTACCGGATCAGGTTGTCGGCACGGCTGGCGGCGAGGCGTTGCTCCAGGCCTTCACCGGCAAACTCCAGATAGGCCGCATTGTTGTGTGCATAGACGCGGCCTTCGGAGCCCACGGCGGCGGCTGCGATCTCGCTGTAGTAGGCGGTGCCGGAGAACAGGTCCAGGACCGTGTCGCCCTTCTTGAGGCCGAAAAATCGCAGAACATCCACAGGTTTGCTCGACGTGTCCCGCGTGCGATCCGCGGCGCTGCGTTGTGCGTCACCCAGCAATGCCGCCACGGCGCTTTGATCCATGGTCGTGCAGCCGCCGAGCAGCAGCGCAGAGAGTAAGAAGCTCAGGCGTAGAATCATGGTCAGCTCCCGCGTGGATGGCAGCACCCATTGTCTATGAGCCGCCGTGCCCTCAACAAGGCGGGTGCAAACGCGGCCATCAGGTACACTTGCCGCTATGACAGAATCGAATGAAAACGCGGCTGCCGACCGCGCTCGGGAGCTGCTCGACATACTCGACCTCGAAGCGGTGGAGCGGAACCTGTTTCTCGGCAGGAACGAACAGCACGGCCGGCACGCCCTGTTCGGCGGTCAGGTGCTCTCACAGTCGCTGAACGCCGCCTGCCGAACCCTGGAAGCGGATTCCGGCAAGAAGCCGCACTCGCTGCACGGCTACTTCATGCGCTCAGGCGATGTGCAGCGGCCGGTGCTCTATGAGGTAGAACGCATCCGCGACGGCCGCAGCTTCGCCACGCGGCGGGTGGTAGCCATCCAGAACGGCGAGGCCATCTTCAACCTCGATGTTTCCTTCCACGTGGATGAGGCCGGCATGGAGCACAGCGAGGCGATTCCCAACGTGCCGCGGCCCAAGCAGCTCGAGGACGATATGGCCCGCGTTCAGGAACTTGTTGCTTCGGGTGTGGAAGATCGACGCCTGAGCCCCATGGCCGGGCGGCCGAGACCGTTCGAGATGCGCAGTGTTTTTCCGCTGGGCAGCGAGGTGTGGGGGCAGCCGCGCTACTGGAACCCGGTGTGGGTGCGCTTTCGCCTGCCGGTGGATCGCTCGGATCAGGTGCTGGCGCGGAGCCTGCTCGCTTACGCTTCGGACATGGGCCTGGTAGGCGCTTCCATCCTGCCGCACTTCGACCAGGTGGCGCAGCGTGATCTGCAGCTCATCAGTCTGGATCACGCCATGTGGCTGCACACCGATGTGGATGTGAACGAATGGTTGCTGTTCCATCGCACCACCACCTGGGCGGATTCGGCGCGGGCGTTGTGCCACGGTAGTTTTTACAGCCGGGCTGGTGATCTCGTAGCCAGCGTGTCTCAGGAAGGCCTGGTGCGGTTGCCTCAGTCGGAGTAGCGGATCTCCGCGGCGTGCGCCTCCAGGCCGCGGCTGCCCTGCAGGAACTTGAGCCGGGCCAGGGTGCTGTCGTCCAGCGGGATGTGCGTCGCATCGATCGTTGCCTGATTGAAGGTGGGGTCCACTGCTCGCCAGGTGCCATCCACCATCACTTCGTTCCAGGCGTGCATGGCCAGCCCTGGTGGCGTGTCGCCGTCGTAGACGAAGCCGTATACCGTGCGCGCCTGCCAGCCGAGCGTCAGCGCGAGCGTCGTGAGCAGATCGGCGAAGTCCGTACACTCCCCGTAACCCCGCTCCAGGGTGCTGTGCACCGATACGGTTGGCTCGCCAGCGCGGTAGGTGAGCCGGTGGTGCACCCACGAAACAAGGGCTTCAAGGGGGTCGCTGGCACCGGCGGTTTCGCGACGGGCGATATCGGCGAGGGTCGCGTCGTTCACCGGCAGGGTGCGCGCTGGATCATGCCGGCGATCGCCACCGCTGACGCCACCGCGCCGCCCAGTGAGCGCAAGGTCTGCGCCTTCGATCTGCAGCACCAGCCGCTCAATGCCGGAGATGTTGCGCAGCGGTGCGCTGAGCGGAATTTTGTAGCTCGACTTGAATGCCGGGTTCGCCGGCGCCAGGGCATCGGCGAATGTGGTTCGCTGAAACTCGAACAGGCCGCTGGCGTGAATGTGTACCGGCACGTAGTCGTCGTCGAGTTCGATGCGGGTGGCAGACAGCGGCGCTCCGTAGCTCAGCACGGTTGGATCAGTACCCTCGAGCGCGTAGGTGCGAGGCTTCGCTTCGAGCTGGCTGAGATCCAGCACGCGTGCGCGAATTCTGGGCTTTGCAGAGTCGCCGAGCAGGGCAAGCTCCACACCCAGATAGTCTGCAAGTTGATAGCGCCACGATAGGACCTGCCGACGCCCATCCTCGAACTGCGCGGTGAGGGTGGTGCCCTCTGCATGAATGCTCAAGGCCTCCTCGGTGGTCGTTCCCTGGCGCACCAGGTGGGCAGCCTGGATCAGGCCGTGCGGGGGCGCGTGTGCAAAGCGCAGCGACTTTTCGATGTTCAGCGGCTGGCCCGGCTGCATGAGGATGTGGGTTTGCGAGTTGTAGGCCCAGTTACCCGCGGCATCGAAGCGCGCACGGGTACGGAAGTATCCGACGTGCTGCCCATCGGCGCGCAGGCTGTACCAGTGTTCGCCTGTCATGCGGGTGGCAAGTTGCAGCTCCGGCGCCAGCGTGGCGTGCAGGCGCGCGCAGACGCCGGCGAAGCCGGCCGCGATGAGCAGCGACATAAGGGCGCGGATGATCACCGCGCCAGTGTACGTGAAAGGTCAGTCCGGCGGGTTCAGTCCGGCGGGTTCAGGTACCGCTTGACGATGCTCACCAGCTCATCGTTGTCGTCGTACGGCTGGCTGCGCAGAATCTTCCAGTGGTGCCGGGTGATCGGCTCGGCCACGTGTGCTGAGAACACGCCGCTGTAGGAGACGAAGATGCCATGAGCGCCGTCGGCTGGGGCGTAGTTTGGTGCGATCACCACGTCGAACGCCGGAAGACCTTCCCGGTGCGGCACGATCTCCAGAGGCTTGCTGCCGGGTTGGCTGCCTCGCAGGCCCAGCGTGTGAATGCGGCTCAGGCGGTCGCCCAATCCGTGTTCGTCCAACAGCAGCATGAGCTCGTTGCGAATGGCGAAGGCCGGATCGAGGTTGTCTACCTCGTCCACGCCATCCACCCGCTGCACCTGCTCGCCTTCGGAGAGCTTCGACAACGCCTCGTGCACGCCATCGAGCTTGGCGACTTCTTCTGCGTCGTGCGAGCGCAGTTTGTCGAAGTCCACAGCCTCGATGATCTCGTGGGTGCGTTGCGCCTGGCGGATCAGATCGGCGAGGCTCTCGCCGTCGTCCTGGTGGTTTGATGTATCCATAACCGTAGGGTAGACCAAACATCGGCAGCGCAAGTCGGTTTGACTTAAAATGCGCCGCCTACGTCACATCGCTACAATCGAATTTTCATGTCCGACAGCCCAACAACTCCCGGCTCTGACTTCATCCGCTCCCGCATCCGCCAGGACATTGACGCCGAGCGCGTTCCCGAGGGGGGCGTGACCACGCGTTTTCCTCCGGAGCCTAACGGCTATCTACACATCGGCCACGCAAAGAGCATTTGCCTGAACTTTGGCGTGGCCGAGGAGTTCGGCGGAGTCACCTATTTGCGCTTCGACGACACCAACCCGGAGAAGGAGAGCGAAGCCTACGTGCAGGCCATCATGGCCGATGTGCGCTGGCTCGGCTTCGATTGGGGGAGCAGGCTCACCCACGCCTCTGATTATTTTCAGCAGCTCTACGATTTTGCCGTGGAGCTGATTCGCAATAATGATGCCTACGTGGACAGTCTTACCGCTGAGCAGATGCGCGAGTATCGCGGCACGCTCACGGAGCCCGGGCGGGAAAGCCCCTATCGCGGTCGCAGTGTGGAGGAAAACCTCGACCTGTTTGCCCGCATGAAAGCCGGGGAGTTCGCCGATGGTGCGCACGTGTTGCGGGCCAAGATCGACATGGCGTCGCCCAACATCAATCTGCGTGACCCGGCGCTCTACCGCATTCGCCACGTCACCCATCAGCGTACCGGTGACGACTGGGTGATCTACCCGACGTATGACTTCACCCATTGCATCTGCGATGCCCTGGAAGGCATCACCCACTCGCTATGCACGCTGGAGTTCGAGGATCATCGGCCGCTGTACGACTGGGTGCTCGACCACATCAACGTCAACTTTCACCCGCCGCAGATCGAGTTTTCCCGGCTGGGACTCGAATACACGGTGATGAGCAAGCGCCTGCTGAACCAACTGGTGCGCGACGGCCATGTGCACGGCTGGGACGATCCGCGCATGCCAACCATCGCAGGGCTGCGTCGGCGGGGCGTCACACCGGCGGCTATTCGCGATTTCTGCAGCCGCATCGGCGTCACCAAGCAGGACAACCGCGTGGAGATGGAGCTTTTAGAGTTCTGTGTACGCGCAGATCTGGAGAAGACCGCGCCACGCGGCATGGCGGTGCTCGAGCCGC
>JAUILW010000261.1 GCA_030432795.1 Gammaproteobacteria bacterium | reverse complement strand
ACGCTGGCGCTGAAAGTAGGCGCTATCGAGCGTGATCGCGAAGGCTACTACACCAACCTTCCCTCGGGCAGCGACCGGGGCGCGGTGGACTTCTCCTCGCAAACCGTCGCGTTGCGCTTCCAGCCCAACGACCGATTCGATGCGATCCTCACCTACGACCGCGTGAACGATGACAGCGATACGCTGCCGCAGGACCCGCGCTTCGACGGCGACAATCCGTTCATCAACCGGGCGGACAAGAAGGAGCCCACCGAGTACGACGTGGACCAGATCGGCCTGCGCATCGACTGGGACCTCACCGACGACATCACCCTGAACTCGATCACGGCGATGCACAACGGCGATGATCTCGTTAATCAGGACTTCGATGGCGGCTCCCTGTCAGGGACTGCATCGCCCTTCGCGCAGCTTCACACGTTGCGCGACCAGGAGTACGAGGTGTTCAGCCAGGAGCTGCGCCTTAACTGGGCAATCAATGAGATGTTCGACGTAATGGTAGGCTACTACTACTTCGACTCCGAACTCGATTTCAAGCAGACGACAAACAACGTCCTCCAGGTGCCGATCGGCCTGCCGCCCGGCGTACCCTGCAGCGTTGCGGGTTTTCGTGACAACCCGACCGTCGGCAACGCGCTGTGCCAGTTCCCGAACGCACGCAGCGTACAGTTCGCCAGCGAAGACGTAGACTCCACGAGCTTCTTCGCATCGTTGACATTCCGCCCGACCGATACCATCGAGATCAACGTTGGCGCGCGTCGAATCGACGAGGAAAAGGATGCCAGCAACTTCTATCTGGACTACACGGACGGCACCTTCGACACCGGCAGCAACGCACTGGAATTCAACTTCCCGAACGTGCTTCCGATCACCGGCCAGAGCGTACCGTACGCTGTAAACGACGACTGGCAGGACACCATCGTTGCCGGCTCCATCAAGTGGACGCCGCGTGACAACATCAACGTCTACGCCTCCTACTCGGAAGGCTTCCGCTCCGGCGGTTTCAGTATCCGCAACGCCGGCAGTGCAGACACCGCAGCGTTCGATCCGGAGGAAGGCGACCAGATCGAAGTGGGCGTGAAGACCGAGTGGTTCGACAACACCCTGCAGGTGAACCTGGCCGTGTTCGAACTGAACCGCGAGAATTCGCAGTTCAGCTCCATCATCCCGCTTCCCCCGGGCTCCATCCCGGGCACCACGACGCTGATCAACAACGGTGGTGGCAGCGAGATTCGCGGTGTGGAACTCGAAAGCCGCTGGCTGATCAACGAGAACTGGTCGATGGTTGCCAACTTCGGCATCCTCGACGTGGAGAACGAACAGTTCTCCATCGCGTGTGAAATCCTCGACGGCTGTGTCACGGCAACGCCGGGCGTTCTCGATCCGGTAGGCACGCCACGCATCCTCGGCGGCAACGACGATTCCCGTCAGCCCGAGTGGAACGCCAACATCACGCTTGCCTACGGCGCCCAGATGGGCCCTGGCTTCTTCTCCGCCAACGTCGGCTGGAAGAAAGTAGGCGAGTTCCTGTTGGTGAACACCGGCGGCGGCGCCGATCAGCGCCTGTTCGAAGGTGGCTACATCGGCGTAGACGCCCGTGCCGCTTACGAGTGGCAGATGGAAAACGGCAACACCCTCACCTTCACCCTGTCTGGTAAAAACCTGACGGATGAGGAGTGGAAGGAACACGCCCTTTTCCTCGGCGGCCCCAACACGGGCTTCCAGGGCTGGGGCGCACCGCGTACCTGGGCTTTCGAAGTCATGTACGAGATGTAACCAGCACTGGTTACGAACGAAAACGGGGGCCTAAGAGCCCCCGTTTTTTTTGCCCGCATCTTTTGATCGCAGCAGAGATAAAGTCGCTGGCCGCAGAGCCTATCGGGCGTTCATCAATGCTAAGACGTCTGCCTGAGAAGCCATCTCAGACACCCAGTCGAACCTGCCCTGGCCAATCATGGCCTGGCAGCTCTCGATGACCGGCTTGACCCCGACAAAAGGCAGACTGCCACCAATACTCACCCGTCGCGCGCCAGCCGCCTGCATGTCCGCCAGCGTGGCGTTGCCGAGCATCACGCCCAGCACGTTGAAAGGTTTGCCAATCGCGCTGGTAACGGTTTGCAGATCTGCAATGGATCGAATACCGGGCGCAAAGAGCACGTCCGCACCCGCCGCTTCGTAGGCCTGCAAACGCTGTATGGTTGCGTCGAGATCGGGACCTCTACGCAGCAAATGCTCCGCGCGGGCTGTCAGAGTGAAATCAACGTCGGCGCTCCGGGCTGCCTCCACCGCGGCGCTCACCCGTTCTACCGCGAGCACCTCGTCGTACATCTGCTGCGAAGATCGATCAAAGTCCTCTATCGAGCAGCCGGCAACGCCGGTTTCGATCAACGCACGGACGTTCTTGGCAACATCTTCGGGAGCTGCGGCGTAACCGTCCTCAAAGTCGGCACTGATCGGGATGTCCGTCGCAGCAACGATGGCACGACAGTGCGCGAGTTTTTCTTCGAGCGTAGGTTCGCCGTCTGCTTTACCGAGTGCAAAGGCAAAACCACTACTGCTGGTTGCAAGGGCCTTGAACCCCATACCTTGCAGCAGACGTGCAGAGCCTGTATCCCAGGGGTTCGGGATGATGAACGCCTCCGGGCCCTGGTGGAGTTGTACGAAGGCTGCGCACTTTTCGGCTTGAGTTGGCATGGACACCTCCAGAAGTTGAGAAACAGGCGACAAACAGGACGGAAATCGCGTCCTGCTTTGCAAGCGCTCTTCTCAGCCACCCGCAAATCGTCGGATACCGTACCACCCCGCCAGCCAGCAGGCAGCGATGGGAATCAGCACGGCAACGGCAGGATGCAGCTCATAGACCTGCGCCATCGGCGCAAAGAGGTCTTGCAGATACTTGAAGACGATGCCGGCAATCACGCCGATGCTCAGCCGCACGCCCATGCCAACCTCCCGCATGGGGCCGAGCACGAACGCCAGGGCCAGCAGACACAGCCCGAGTATGCCCAGCGGCAGGAACGTCTTGCTCCAGAATGCCACCTGATAGGGCATGGAGTTGAGCCCTTCGCGGGCCATGTAGCGGATCTGCTGATACAACGCCAGGATACCCAACTTCGGCGGCTCCACAAGCACGCGCACGGAAAGCATCTCCGGGCTCACGCGCCCGTTCCAGCGTTTGCTTGCGTATTCGCCGGTTACAGCACGTCCGTCTTCGATGAGCGTTTCACGCACATCTTCGAGCAGCCAGTACCCACCCTCTTCTGCCACATAGTGGGCCGAGGCCGCCTGCACCACACGGAAACGATCACCGTCACGCCAGAACTGGCGCACATTGACCAGATTGCCGGACTCGCTCACCGCCTCCACGTTCATGTAGAGATCGCTCTCGCGGTACCAGTAGCCGCCGGAGAGCTGAATGGTATCCGTGTCGTAGCGCACGCGTGTCTTGTATGCCTCGGCCTCCTCTTCCAGGGGCGGTGCGACGAATTCACCCACCCCCATACCCACGGCGATGACCAGCAGGCCCGGAATACAGACGCTGCCAAAGAGGCGCAGCACCGATACGCCGGACGTGCGCATGATGACAATTTCCGAGTTGCTCGCCAGGTTACCGAGGCCAATGAGTGCGCCGAGAAACACCACATAGGGCAGCAGCTCGACGGTTCGCCTTGGCGTAGTGAGCAGCGTGTACCAGGCGGCATCCTGAAAGCTGTAATCGCCGCGCAGCTCATCGAGCAGGGCAAACATATTGATCAGCGCCATGAACACCAACAGCACGACCAGCGTGGTGAGAATCACATGGCGGAAAATGTGGCGGTCGAGTTGCGTCATCCGGACACCGGCCGGCCGAGCCTTCGCAGCAGAAACCAGGCCAGCACCGCGAAAGCCGCGTGCACCGGCCACAGCCCGAGCGCCGCCGGCACCAGTTCTTCGACGATGGCGTGATGATTGCCCAGCAGGCTGAGGTAATAGGCCAACAGCAGCCCCAGCCCCGGCATCACCTTGGCGAAACGACCCGCGCGCGGCTTTACGCGAGCGATGCCCACCGCCAGAAGCACGCTCACCAGCAGATACACAGGCACAGCCACGCGCCAATGCCACTCGCCGATGCCTTCAGGCGTGCCCGGCAGCTCGCTCGTCAGGACACCGCTGATGCCCACGCGATTGGAACCCGAGCGCTGACGGGCGATGCGTTGGCTGAGCTCGGCAAAGTCCACCAGCCGAAACTCCGCACTGCCCGGCAGGCCTTCGTAGCGCACGCCGTCGTCGAGCACGAGAAACTGCGAGCCGGTGTTGGTGTCCACGAACTGCCGCCCGGTGTCGGC
The DNA here is from genome assembly GCA_030432795.1 of Gammaproteobacteria bacterium. GTDB lineage: Bacteria > Pseudomonadota > Gammaproteobacteria > Pseudomonadales > Azotimanducaceae > SYFY01. The sequence goes on along the minus strand of JAUILW010000261.1, from coordinate 1,041 downwards.
CCAGGTCGTTGCGTCACGCCCGTCAGGCAGCCGCTCCCAGAGAAACACGCGTTCAAGCCGCACGCGATCGTCGCTCACGGACTCTGTGTAGATCACCCGCGTGGCCCGGGCATTGCTGTTGAACATGCCGGGCGTGACGTTTTGAAATTCCTGTCGGGCACGCTGCTCCAGGAAGAACTCGCCGAGCGCTTCGTTCGCACGCGGCGTGACCTCGAGTGCCAGCGCGCCGACGATGGCGGCCAGCGTGAGCGATGCGCCAGACAGCCAGATGAGCAGCCGGCGCGTACTCATGCCGCCACCCTGCAGCACCACCATCTCGTTCTCAGCATGCAGCCGTCCGAGGGTCAGCAGGATGGCAACGAAGAAGGCAAACGGCAGCACGAGCTGCAGGAACTCGGGCATGCGCAGGCCGATGATGGTGAGTACCGCGTCTGCCGCATACTTGCCTGCCACCGCATCCTGCAGATAGCCGACGAAGCGCCCGCCCACGGCCACCAGCAGCAGCACGAGAAGGGTCACGGCGAAGACAGTGAGGAGCTCACTATTGACGTAGCGGGCGGCGACGCTCAAAGACAGTCCCTGTGCTCTTGGAAATTCGCCCTCAAGGAGGGGATACTTCGCCCCCGAACGAATTCGGGACGTTTTGCACATTATGAAGTATTCCACCCAGACCGGCACCCTGGCAGACGCAAAGAGCCAATGCCTCGTGACGAGCCTCACCGGCGCACAGAAAGCGCTCACGCGGGCGGCAGCTCGAGATGCGCTCGACCGAGCCACCCTCGACTTCAAAAACGAGGCTGGCGAGGTGCTGAGCGTGGTGCTCGGTAAAGGGGAGGATTTGCAGCGCCTGCTCATCGTCGGTGGTTGCGACGACGAACTCACTCAAGCGCAGTTCCGCAAAGCCGCAGACGCCACCGCAGCGGCGCTCGCGAAGACGCAAGCCACCAGCGCCACGTGGGCTCTGCACCACACCAACGTAACCGATGGCGACGTGTACTGGCGCGCCAGCACATCGCTGCAGGCGGTATCGCTGGCCGCATA
>JAUILW010000260.1 GCA_030432795.1 Gammaproteobacteria bacterium | reverse complement strand
GCGGTGGAAGTAGATCTGCCGTCGGACGACGAGCAAGCGGATGACGATGACAACATCGGCAACCGTATCGAGGACGGCCAGCAACCGGGATACGCGAGCTAGCCGATTTCTCGACAGCCCGCGTAGCCTTCAGGCCTGGCTCAAACTACCAGGCCTAGCTTCCTACATCGCCTCAAGCTACATCGCCTCAACCATGGCAGCGCCAAACTCACTGCACTTGAGCAGCTTGGCATCATTCATGAGCCGCTCGAAGTCGTAGGTCACCGTCTTCTTCGAGATTGCGCCTTCCATGCCGCTGATGATCAGATCGGCTGCTTCGCGCCATCCCATGTGCCGGAGCATCATCTCAGCGGAGAGGATCAGTGAGCCGGGGTTCACCTTGTCCTGGCCAGCATATTTCGGCGCCGTGCCGTGGGTGGCCTCGAATAGCGCGATGCTGTCACCGATGTTGGCCCCGGGAGCGATACCGATACCGCCAACTTGCGCCGCCAGGGCGTCGGACAGGTAGTCGCCGTTCAGGTTCATGGTGGCAATGACATCGTACTCGTCCGGCCGCGTGAGGATCTGCTGCAGCATGGCGTCGGCGATAACGTCTTTGACGATGACCTGCTTGCCCGTCTTCGGGTTGGTGAACTCATGCCATGGGCCGCCGTCCAGCGGCTTGGCGCCGAATTCTTCTACCGCGAGCTCGTAACCCCAATCCTTGAAGGCACCCTCGGTGAATTTCATGATGTTGCCCTTGTGCACCAGGGTCAGCGAATCGCGATCGTTGTCGACGATGTACTGCAGCGCCTTGCGGATCAGACGCTTGCTGCCTTCCTCGGAGATCGGCTTGATGCCAATGCCGCAGTGCTGCGGGAAGCGGATCTTCTGTACGCCCATCTCGTTCTGCAGGAAGGCCAGCACCTTGTCTGCATCCGCCGAGTCGGCTTCCCATTCCACGCCGGCGTAGATGTCTTCGGTGTTCTCACGGAAGATGACCATATCGGTCTTCTCCGGCGCGACAACCGGACTGGGCACGCCCTGGAACCAGCGCACAGGGCGCTGACACACGTAGAGGTCCAGTTCCTGACGCAGTGCGACGTTCAGCGAGCGGATACCACCGCCCACCGGGGTGGTCATGGGGCCCTTGATACCGACGATGAATTCCTTCATCGCCTCCAGGGTTTCTGCCGGTAGCCACTCATCCTCGCCGTAGACCTCCAGCGACTTCTCACCGGAATAGATTTCCATCCAAGCGATCTTGCGCTTGCCGCCGTAGGCTTTCTCCACCGCGGCGTCGACCACATCGATCATCACCGGTGTGATGTCGACACCGATGCCGTCGCCCTCGATGAAGGGAATGATCGGCTGGTCGGGTACGTTCAGTGAATTGTCGGCGTTGACGGTAATTTTCTCGCCGTCCGTCGGCACTTTAATATGCTGGTAGGCCATGCTTTCTCCGCGTCAGTTCTGCAGGTCTTGGGTTCAGAAGGCCGCGGATTATACTGGAACCGGCGGCGACGCACAGGGCCGCGCTTACTCGCCGTCAGAATTCCTCACGTCTTACCAGTTTTCAGCCAGTCAGCGCGCCGGGCGTGATCGTCGGCGGTGGAGGACACCCAGCGCGCGCCGCCTGCGCCCTGCTCACGCTTCCAGAACACCGCCTCGGTCTTCAGGTAGTCCATGAGGTACTCACAGGCAGCAAACACTTCCGGCCGATGGCCGCCAGCCACCTGCACCAGAACAATCTGCGCTTCAGGCTGCAACGTGCCGACGCGGTGCACGATGACCACATCCTGTACCGGCCACCGCTGGGCGCAGCGCGAGACGATGTCGCGAATGCTCTGCTCGGTCATGCCCGGATAGTGCTCGAGCGTCAGCGTGCTGACCTCTTCGCCGTCGTGGCGGTCGCGTACCAGGCCCACGAAGGCCGCCATGGCACCCGCTGCCCCTCCGACCCGGGCGCGCTGTCGGGCCCACTCCTCGCCCAGGTCGAAATCTTCCTCGCACACACGAATATCGACGTGCATCGCTCAGCCACCCGTGACCGGCGGCAGGAAGGCCACCTCGTCGCCATCGGACAATGCGCCACCACCGTCCCAGATGGTCTGGTTGCGGGCGATACGCACGTTTTCGGCACGCAGCTCCTCCAGCAGTTCCGGCGGCATTGTTACAGCGAGCGCACTCATGAGACCGTTGAGGCTCGCCTCCTCCAGCGACACAGTGAACTGCCGGCAGCCGGCAACCTCGGCCAGATTGGCAAAAAACAACACCTGTACCTGCACAGCCTGCACCATCAACGTGCGTCCGCTTCGTAGGTACCCGACTTGCCGCCGGACTTGGACAGCAAACGCGTGTGCTCGATCACCATGCCCCGATCCATGGCCTTGCACATGTCGTACACGGTCAGCGCCGCTATGCTGACCGCGGTAAGCGCTTCCATCTCGACACCGGTCTGCCCGTTCACGCGGCACTCTGCGCGAATGGTCAGCGTGTCGTCGGAGGGCGTGTCGAAGTGCACGGCAACGCGCGTGAGCGGCAACGGGTGGCACAAGGGGATCAGATCGGCGGTGCGTTTCGCGCCCTGAATACCGGCGATCCGAGCCGTGGCCAGCACCTCGCCCTTGGCGATGTCGTTCGCCTGGATGGCTGCAAGCGTTGCTGGCTGCATGCGCAGCACCGCCTCTGCCACCGCGATCCTCGAGGTCACCGCCTTGTCGGCCACATCCACCATGCTGGCACGACCATGCTCGTCGATATGCGTGAGTTTGCTCATGCCGCGCATTGTAGAACCTATCGGTGTACCAAACGAGGCCGCGCGGTGCGGCTTTTGATAGAATCGCCCGCTTTCCTCGTGACTGGACGGCCCCGTGTCGAAAGCCAGCGTCATCGTCGGACTATCCGGTGGCGTCGATTCTGCCGTTGCCGCGGCTCTGCTGCTCGAGCAGGGCTATGCCGTGCAAGGCTTGTTCATGAAGAACTGGGAAGAAGACGACGGCACCGAGTACTGCACCGCCATGGAAGATCTCGAGGATGCCCGCCGGGTGAGCGAACTTCTGGGCATCGATCTGGTGACCGCCAACTTCGCTGCGGAGTACTGGGACGACGTGTTCGAACAGTTCCTGGCAAGCTACCGGGCCGGCCTGACGCCCAACCCCGATGTGTTGTGCAACCGCGAGATCAAATTCAAGCAGTTCGCCCGCTACGCCAGGAGCCTAGGTGCCGACTTTATTGCCACCGGCCACTATGCGCGTCTGCAGGTGATCGACGGCCGCAACCAGTTGCTCAAAGGCATCGATAACGACAAAGACCAGAGCTACTTTCTGCAGGCGGTGACCAGCGCGCAATTCGACCGCTGCCTCTTCCCGCTCGGCGGATTGCGCAAAACCCAGGTACGGGAGATCGCCCGCCGCCTGGGTCTGCCCAACGCGCGAAAGAAAGACAGCACCGGCATCTGTTTCATCGGTGAGCGGCGTTTTGCGGACTTTCTCAGCCGCTACCTGCCACACCAACCGGGGCCGATCCGCACGCGGGAAGGCCGCACACTGGGCGAACACGTGGGCCTCGCCTACTACACCATCGGCCAGCGTCAGGGGCTTGGCATCGGCGGCCGGCGGGATGCCGTGCAGGCCCCCTGGTACGTTTCCGCGAAAGCGCATGCCGAGAACGTGCTTGTGGTTAGCCAGCATCCAGAAGATCTACGGCGGCCGTGGCTGGCGGCAGAACCAGCCAACTGGTTAGTGCCCGAGCCTGCCCTGCCTCTGCGCTGCACGGCAAAGATCCGCTACCGGCAAACCGACCAGCCGGCGACGGTGTTCGCCCGTGCTGACGGCCGTCTGGGGGTACGCTTCGATACACCGCAACGGGCAGTCACGCCAGGCCAGTTCGTGTGTTTCTACGAGGAGGACGTGGTGCTCGGCGGCGCGGTGATCGCCGCATGAACCGATGGAACGCCCAAATCATGAGTTTCGCCGCCGTCTGCGAAGCCGCTGCCGTCACCGAGCAGATTGCCGCCGGCAGCCGCGACACGCCGCCGGTGCACCTGCTCGGCGCGGTGTTCTCCCAGGAGGAGGACGATCTGGCCGCGATCTTCGAGCCGCGCGCTGCATTTCTTGGCGGCCTGGAGCACGCCGCAGATCTGCTGCGCGGCGAGCTGCGCTCACCCAATCCGGCGCGCTACACAGTACAACTGCTGAAACTGTCCGCGAGCCTGTCGAAATCGCGTGAATCGATCGCACACCTGCGCCAACTGCTCGATGCAACACCATCCCACCAAAGGGACAGTCATCGCGCCGCGGAGATCTACTCACAGACCCTGAGCCGCCTGAAGCCCACTATCGTCGTGCACGGTAACGGCCCGCGGCTGCAGCAACCGGGAGTCGCAGATGGCATACGAGCAAGCCTGCTGGCTGGCGTGCGCTTCGCCTGGTTGTGGCGGCAGATCGGCGGCAAGCAGTGGCACCTGGTTCTGCGCAGAGCCCAGGTACTGCGCACCATCAACGAGTTGAGGATGCACTGACGATGTCCCAGGAACTACTTGCCATCAGCCCGCTGGATGGCCGCTACCGCGGCAAAGTGGCAGGCCTTGCCGAGCACACCAGCGAGTGCGCGTTACACCGCTTTCGCGTGCAGGTGGAGTGCGAATGGCTGCTCACGCTCGCCGCGCAGGACGGCATCAGCCAGCTGCCACCGGTGGACACCGCCACCCAGGCAGCCGTGCGCGCCATCTACCAGCAGTTCGGTGCGGAGGATGCCGCGCGCGTGCGGGCGATCGAGGACGTCACCAATCACGACGTCAAGGCCGTTGAATATTTTGTCAAAGAAAAGCTGGAGCGGATTCCGGCGCTGCGCGAGCACAGCGAATTCGTGCACTTCGCCTGCACGTCGGAAGACATCAACAACCTCGCCTATGCGCTCATGCTCAAAGCCGTGCGCGAGCACGAACTGCTGCCGACAATGCAACGGCTCATCGACGCCATAGACGGTATCGCTGACGCCAATGCCGAGCTGCCGATGCTCTCGCGCACCCACGGCCAGACCGCCTCCCCCACCACGCTCGGCAAAGAGTTCGCCAACGTCTCAAGCCGACTGGCAAGGCAACGCACGCAGCTTACAGAGGTCGTTCTGCTCGGAAAAATGAATGGCGCGGTAGGTAACTACAACGCCCACGTCAGCGCGTATCCGCAGGTGGACTGGCCGGCAGTGAGCCGCGCCTTCATCGAACGCCTCGGCCTCGTGCAGAACCCGTTCACCACGCAGATCGAGCCACACGATTTCATAGCCGAGTACTGCCACGCCATCATGCGCTTCAACCAGGTGCTGCTGGACTTCGACAGGGACGTGTGGAGCTACATCTCCATCGCCTACTTCCGGCAACGCAAGGTGGAGACCGAAA
>JAUILW010000259.1 GCA_030432795.1 Gammaproteobacteria bacterium | reverse complement strand
CATGTCCTCTACCCGGTCGCAAAGTGCGTGAAACGCCCAGTAGAGTTCGCGCCGCGCCAGCGGTGCGCCCAGGCAGTGGTGCACGCCGGAGCCATAGCCCAGATGCCGGCCGGGCTTATCGCGCTCAAGGTCGATCTGCGCAGGACACTCGAATTCCCGCTCGTCGCGATTGCCCGCCCCGTAGCGCACATTCACCATCGCCCCTTTGGGAATGGTCACCCCGTGCAGCTCGATGTCCTGGGCGGCGAGCCGGAACAGGCCCTGCACCGGCCCTTCGAGACGCACCACTTCTTCGCAGAATGTGCGTAGATATCTCTCCGGGTCGGATTTCAGCTGCAGCCAGACCTGCGGGTTCTCGATGAGCAGCTTCATGCCGTAGCCGATAGCATTTGTAGTGGTTTCCGAGCCGCCAACGAAGGTGTCGGCCATCATCTCCGCGTGCAGCTCGTTGTCATTGAGCGGTCGGCCCCACTCGGGTATCACCCGATTGACCATGTCCGACAGCAGCGTGTCATCCGGTGTTACCCGCAGACGTTCGAAAATGGGCTGGAAGTAGTGCTGCGCTTCGATCTCCATCTCCACCGACCAACGCTCTTCTTCCTCGGTCTGCATCATGCCCAGGCGCTGCACCCAGGCGTCGGTCCAGGCCTTGATCTTCCAGATGTCCTCTTCGGGCACGCCCATCTGCTGGCCGATGACGATCAGCGGCAACGGCACCGCGTATTGTTTGATCCAGTCGCAGCGCCCGTCGTCCACAAACGCATCGATGAGCTTGTACGCGGTATCCCGCACGAAGGGATCCAGCCCGTCGATTTTCTTTGGCCGGAACGCCTCGTTGAGCATGGCGCGCATCTGCTTGTGGTTGGGGTCGTCGCGCCCTGCCAGTGTGGCCGCAGGCACCCAGCCATTCTCCTTGTACAGCGTCTGCATGCGCTGGGCGCGTTCCTGATCGAGGCGGTTGCGGCTGCCTCCCTGGCCGCCTGCCATGTTGTTGCTGAAACGCTTTGGGTCCAGCAACACGTCGCGCAGGTCGTCGAAGCGGCTGATGACGTAGAACCCCGTCACCGGGTCGCGCCACACCGGCGCTTCGTCTCGCAGCAACTGGTATGCGTGGAACGGGCAGTTCTGGATGCCCTGGTCAAGAAAGTTGATTTCATCTGCCGTGTTCGGCACGACCGGCTCATACGGTGTCTTGCTCATGGTCCCCCTGCAGCGACGCGAACGGTTGTACGTCCGGTGTGTCGCGAGTAGTCTAATTGAAATTATTGAACCACGGTACAACTCTTAGGGGAGAGGTCCGGCAGGGAGGGGTCCATGACGTTGGAAGAGATGCTCATCAAGGAGACCATCAAGGAGCTGCGCATCATGTACAGCCATTACTTTGATGGAAAGGATATCGACGGCCTGGCTGGCCTGTTCACCGAAGACGCAGTGTGCGAATTCGGTCCGGACTACGGCGGCGACTGGGTAGGCCGTGCGCAAATTCGTGAGAACTACTCGGCGTATCTTCTTACAGACAACCCGCCGTTCGAGGTATTGCACTCGGTCACCAACCCGTGGATTCGTCTCATCGACGACGATACGGCGAATGGTCGCTGGTACCTGCACGACCTGCGCACCAAGGAAGGCGAAGACAACCCGTTGATTCTGTACGGTATCTATGACGATCTGTACAAACGCATCGACGGGCAGTGGCTCATCCACCGCACCCGCATAGATTTTCTCTGGCCTAAGCGCCATTACACCGGCTTCCGGGAGTTTTGACATGAGCGTGTCGCTGACCGGCAAACGCGCCATCGTCACAGGGGCCGCTGTCGGCATCGGCACGGCCTACGCTCAAGCGCTCGCAGCGGTTGGTGTGCACGTCGCGGTGTGCGATGTGCGGCCCGAAATCATGGCGTTACCTGACCTGTTGAAACGCCACGGCGTGCAGGCCGCGGCATGGCAGGCGGACGTATCGAAGCCGGATGATGTGCGCCGCGTGGTCGATGGCACCGTCGAGGCGTTCGGCGGCATCGACATCCTCATCAACAATGCGGGTGTGGTCTGGCAGACCCATCCGGATGATGATCTCGACAAGACCCTCGCCGACTACGAGGCGATCGTCGGCACCAATCTGCTCGGCGAGTTTCTCATGGGTCGTGCTGTCATCAGCCAGATGCTGGCACAAGGGAGCGGTGGCGAGATCGTCAACGTCGCGACCGACCACATGGTGACCTGCGGTTCTCCCTTCGAACTGTGTCCGAAGCTCCCCACCTGTCCCTGGGCGGACGCTCCGCGGCCTACTGGCGGCGGCGATGTCATGGATCTGTACGATGCTTCCAAGTGGGGCCTCAACGGCTTGATGTTTGCCTGGGCCAAGGCGCTGCGGCCGCACGACATTCGCGTCAACTCCATGTGCATGGGCGCCACCGATTCCTGGATGATTCGCGACTTCTTCGGCTATCCGCAGGACCGCGCGGAGGAGAACGACGAACAGCGCGAAACGGTGGACACCTGGATGGCCAAGGAAGACACCGCGCAGGTCGTCATTGAGCTGCTCCAAGAAGGGCCAAGCGGACGCAACGCGCAGAATCTGAATCTGTGCATAGGCAGGCCGGTATGTCTCGAGCCTGCGCTGCCGCACCGTTACATCAAAGCGGAGACCGTCGATGCCTGAGGAACGTGTTGCAATCGTCAGCGGCGCAGCGCAAGGGCTCGGCGCCGGATTTACCAGAGCGTTGAGCGCGCAAGGCGTTCGTGTGCTGGCGTTCGACCGCCAGGATGCCGTGGAGGCAATGGCCGCAGAGGTGCAGGCCGACACCGGTGTGCAGGTACTGCCCATGGTGGCGGATGCGGCGCAGCGCGCCGATTGCGAGCGCGTGGTCCAAACGGCGGTGGATACCTTTGGCGGCGTTGACATACTTGTCAACAACGCTGGTACGTGGCGACGCACCCCAGTGGACAGTTCCTTCGAGCAGGCGGTGGAAGACTGGCACTACATCATGGACACCAACCTGCTCGGCGTGCTCATGCTGTCCAGGCTGTGCGTGCCGCTGATGCGGGCTCGCGGCGGTGGCGACATCGTCAATATCAGCACGTACTACGTGCTGCCTGCCCGTGGTGATGGCACGAATCAGCCGGAAACGGATCTGTACAACGCCTCCAAGTGGGCGCTCAACGGCTTCACCGACGCGTGGTCCAAAGCCCTCGCAGACGATCACATCCGTGTGAATGGCCTGTGTATGGGGGCGGTGGATACGCCGATGCTGCGAGGCTTCTTCCCAGGCGGTAAGCTGCCGGAAGATCTTGGTGCATCCGTAATGCAGCCAGCACAGCTTGGCCAGCTGCTCATCGATCTGCTCAACGATGGTCGCAGCGGAGAGAACATCGGCGCCTGGGTAGGCGAGCCGGTGGTGCTGCCGGAGCCAGCGGCTGCGCATCGGCGAATTTCAGGCTAGACTGGCGCTCGTCAGTCACCCACCCGGGGTGCCTTAAGGAGTACAAAGAGGGCCATGCGCAACTAACCAAAGTCACTCACTCAGTAATGACTTTGGAGGGCGTATGTCCAATATCCTCTTGCGGGGCGTGGAGTTCTCCTACCCCGGCTCTCAGAACATTTTCAACGATCTCGACCTGACGCTGGCGAGCGATTGGCGCGTCGCACTCGTCGGCCGCAACGGCCGTGGAAAAACCACGTTGCTGCGTTTGTTGGTGGGTGAGTTGCAGCCGATCCGGGGCAGCATCGAACACGATCTGCGCATGCACCGCTTTCCCACACCGCCTCAGGCGGGCGTTACGGCGTTTCAGGCAGCGCTCGATGCGGCCGGTCCTTACCGCTTGCTGGAGGACCGTCTGCAGCGCAGCCTCGAGCGCGGGGACATCGATGCATACGCCGACATGCAGTCGCAGTACCAGGCGCTGGGCGGCTACCGCATCGAAGCTCAGGTCGCTAGAGAATTGATGCTCCTGGAGATCAGCGAAGCGCTCTGGGAGCGGCCGTTGCGTACGCTCTCAGGAGGCGAACAGAGCCGCTGCCTGCTTGCCGGGGCGTTCGCGGTAGAGGGCGGCTTCGCGCTCCTTGACGAGCCAACGGATCATCTGGATCGGTCCGGTCGCGAGCACCTGGCGCAATATCTGGCAGGCAAGGGTGGCTTTGTACTCGTGTCGCACGATCGTGCCTTTCTCGATGCATGTACCGATCATGTGCTGGCGCTCAATGCCGACTCGGTGGAGCTGCAGCGCAGCAGATTCAGCGTGTGGCGTCAGGCTTACCTTCAGCGTCTGGATGGCCAGAGACAGCGCAACGTCTTGCTGCGTCGGGAAGCCGGTCGGCTGGAGGCGAACGCGCGCATGCGCAGGGCGGGTGCCGATGCGCGAGAAGCAGAAAAAGCACCCCACAGTGACAAGGGCTTTATCGGCGCAAGAGCGGCGCGGCAGATGAAGCGCGCCCTCGCCTCGGAGCGGCGCATGTTGGCCGCGGCGGATCAGCGGCGCGAGACCATGATTGATGTAGAGCGCGACTATGCGCTGTCATTTCCAGCACCGGTCGGGCGCAGCGCGCGGCTGCTGCATGCTGCTAATCTGGTTGCGGTTCGCGGCCGACCGTTGTTTGAGCCGCTGAGTTTTGAACTCAATCGTGGAGAGCGGTTGTTCGTGCGCGGTGCGAATGGTTCTGGCAAATCCAGCCTGCTGGAGGTCATCGCTGGCGCGCAGCCTGACTACGCTGGAGTACTGCAACGGGCGCCGGGCCTGGTCATCAGCCGCGTGCGACAGCAGCCGTTGTGGTCCGCTGGATTGCTGCGCGATCATCTGGCCGGGGCGGAGATCGACGAGAGTTTCTTTCGCCAGATCATGGCTGCGCTGGGTGTGCGTGGTGCGGTGCTCGATGCGCCGTTGGAGGCTTTGTCGACAGGGCAGCTACGTAAAGTTGAGCTGGCTCGGTCCCTGTGTCGTCCGGCGGATCTATACCTGTGGGATGAGCCGCTCAACTACATCGACATGCAGGCACGTGAAGGGCTTGAATCGGCCATTCTGCGTGACCTGCCGAGCATGCTGGTGGTGGAGCACGATGCGGCGTTCGCATCGCGCATTGCCACCAGCGAGATCGTTCTCAGTCGTCGCCCATGAACCCCAGCAGATGCAACAAGCTGGTGAAGAGGTTGTAGATGGCGACGAACAGGGTCACGGTCGCCATGATGTAGTTGGTTTCGCCGCCGCGGATGATGTTCTGGGTTTCCCACATGATCAGCCCGCACATGAGGAGCACGAACAAGCCCGAGACCGCGAGCGACAGCGCCGGCATGTTGAAGAAGTACGCGGCGAGGCCCAGGCCGAACGCCGTGAGAACGCCGATCATGATGAAGTTGCCGAAGCGCATCATGTCCAGTGCCCGGCT
>JAUILW010001085.1 GCA_030432795.1 Gammaproteobacteria bacterium | reverse complement strand
GCCCCAACCTCACCCTGATAACACACGCGCACACCCAACGCGTTCGCTTCGATGATGAAAACGGCCTCAAAGCTACCGGCGTGGATGTCTATACCCGTGACGGCGAGCGCACATTCGAAGCCCGCCGCGGCGTCGTGCTGGCCGCCGGAGCCATCGCCTCACCGCAGCTGCTGCAGGTTTCCGGCGTGGGTGATCCCACATGGCTTGCGCAGATCGGTGTGCCGGTGCGACACGCGCTCGCCGGCGTAGGACGCAACCTGCACGATCACCTGCAGGTGCGCAGCATCTACAAGGTGCGCAACACGAAAACGCTGAATAGCCGCGCCGGCAATCTGTTCGGCAAAGCGCGGATGGCGATGGAGTACGCGCTCTTCCGCACGGGCCCGCTGACCATGCCACCGTCACAACTCGGCGCTTTCGCCTACTCCGATGGCGATCAACCAAGTGCCAATATCGAATGGCACGTGCAGCCGCTGTCCCTGGAAAAGTTTGGCGAACCCCTGCACGCGTTCGACGCGATCACCCCTTCCGTGTGCAATCTTCGGCCCTCGAGCCGAGGTACGCTTCGCGCAACAAGCCCGCACATGCATGATGCACCCGCTATCGCGGTGAATTACCTCGCCACCGAGGAGGATCAGCGGGTAGCGGTGGAAGGACTGCGTTTCACCCGCCGCATCATGGCGGCCAAACCGCTGCAACGCTTCGCGCCAGAGGAATGGAAGCCAGGCGCGCACCTGCAAACCGAAGAAGAGCTCTTAACCGCAGCGCAAGCACTCGGAACCACTATCTTTCACCCGGTGGGCACCTGCAAGATGGGCAGTGACGCACACGCGGTGGTGAGCGATCGGCTCGCCGTGCACGGCATCGCCAACCTATGGGTGGCCGATGCTTCGGTAATGCCGACCATCACCTCGGGCAACACCAACGCGCCGACGGCAATGATCGCCGAAAGGGGCGCCGCCATGATCCTGGAGGACAGCCGATGAAGCGCACCCTAACAGC
>JAUILW010001084.1 GCA_030432795.1 Gammaproteobacteria bacterium | reverse complement strand
CCTCGCGCCAGCGCGCATGGGCCTTTTCTCGGTCGGTCTCGGCGAAGACGGTCTTCACAACTGCGCTGACAACCGGCTTGTGCGGCTTGCCCACGCGGGCCAGCAGGTTGCGCTGGAAATGTACGCGACAGCGTTGCCAACCTGCGCCGAGAACCTTGCGTGCGGCGGCTTTCAGGCCCTCATGAGCGTCGCTGATCACCAGTTGCACGCCCCGCAGGCCACGGCGTGTGAGGGACCGCAGAAAGTCGGTCCAGAACGTCTCGGCCTCGGACGGCATGACGGTGATGCCCAGGATCTCGCGCCGTCCGTCCGTGTTGACGCCCACGGCCACTATCACTGCCATTGAGACGATCCGCCCGCCCTCGCGCAGCTTCACGTAGGTGGCGTCCAGCCAGAGGAAGGGCCAATCGCCTTCCAGCGGGCGGTTCAGGAAGGCCTGCACGCGCTCGTCGATCTCCTCGCAGAGCCGGCTGACCTGGCTCTTCGAGGTTCCCGTCAGCCCCATGGCGCGCACCAGATCGTCGACGGCGCGCGTTGAGACCCCTTGTATGTAAGCTTCCTGGATCACTGCCATTAGCGCCTTCTCCGCCGTCCGGCGTGGCTCCAGAAACGCCGGGAAATAGCTGCCCTTGCGAAGCTTCGGGATGTTCAGGCCGATGGTGCCGGCCCGGGTGTCCCACCGGCGCGGGCGATAACCGTTGCGCTGGTTCTCCCGCTCCGGCGTCCGCTCGCCATACCCGGCGCCGCACAGCGCAGATACTTCGATGTCCATCAGCCGCTGTGCGGCGTCCTGTATCAGCTCACGCAGAAAATCCGCATCGTCGCTCTTGGTGATTACCTCCGGAAGGTCGATCATGGTCTCGGTCATCGTGCTCTCCTTCGTTGTCCTAGGCTTCAGCAACCTCAGATTACGAAGAAGCGCGGTGGCCACCACCGCCGCGCGCTGCGCTACGCCAAAGGCTCCGCGCGCGGCCTCCTACACCACCCGGTGGGGCACTGCCGG
>JAUILW010000258.1 GCA_030432795.1 Gammaproteobacteria bacterium | reverse complement strand
TGCAGTACGAGCGTTCCGGCGCCACCCGCGCAGCCGGGTCGTCGAAGAAAAAGAAACCCAGCAAGCAAGCCGCACCGAAGGCGCCACCGCTGGCGCGCCTGGCCAAACAGTACGCCGGCGAGGCCAACGGCCGCATCGACGACATCGCGCTGCGACGGGAGGTGCTCGATCAGACCATGCAGGAGCGGGCCATGGCGCTCACCGCCAGGCGTGTGGTGGAAGAGCAGAAGGAAGCCGGCGCGCCCGGCGCCGCCACGTCCATCTTCAAGTACGTGGGCTCCACGCTGGCGAAGGACGGCGCTGAGCTGGCCGCCCGCCTGCGCGGCACCCAGGGGCTTGGCTGGAGCGGTCCCGGATTCAGTGCGGAGGAACTGGACAGCAGCCGCGCGTTTCTACGCGACCGCGCAGTGACCATCTACGGCGGCACCAACGAAGTGCAGCTCAATATCATTGCCAAGCGCGTGCTGGGGTTACCCGACGGCTGAGATCGAGAACTGCATCACAGGCGATGCGGCATGGGCGTCTACAGTGATTGAATGCGCCAAGAACCTACCGCAACAGCCATAGCCGCACCCGTTGGGCAAACGGCGACCCACATGCCGGTGTTGCCCGCCAACGCGCGGCGCATCATGGACCTGGCATTCGATGACTTCGTCGATCTGGGTGCCCTCGCGGATGTGCTGGAACGGGATCCGGCGATCGCCTCTCGCATTGTCAGTCTCGCCAACTCGGCGTTCTTCGCTGTGGGTATGCCGGTTCTGGATGTGCGCGACGCAGTGGTTCGCGTGCTGGGGCTAGACCTTACCCGCGGTGTGGCTCTGGGGATGAGCGTTCACGGCATGATGGATGTCAGCCAATGCCCCGCATTCGAGGTCAATCGCTTCTGGAGAAGCGCTCTGGCCACATCCGCCGCTGCCCAGCATCTCGCCAACGCGCTGATCGGCGAACCTGGCCGCATCGCCCTGGCGGGTTTGCTTCACAACGTTGGACTGCTCGCGCAGGTTGCCGCACGCCCTGCAGATATGCAGCGCACGCTACACGGCCGCAAGCAACCACTGTCTGCCGCCATGCAGGCCATGATCGGCCATTCGGACTTCGCTGCAACCTTGTGGGCGCTTGAACAGTGGAGCTTGCCGATCCCCCTGCGCGCCCTGCTGGCCGACGCGTTGGCGATGGAGCAGATACCAACCGACCCCACTGCGGCCTGCCTGCGGGTCGCCTATGAAGCGCGCCTCGATCCTGATGCACTGAGTGTGCCCGGAGAGAAGCAGCAACAATGCCTGAACATACTCACCGAGGCAGGTATCGAGGTTCCAGAGATACCACCACTGAGCAACATCGTTCGGCGCGCTTGGGAAGCTGCGGGCGCTATCAACTGAAGCGCCCCGCTCAACCAACGTTGCGTTCGGCTACCTCCACGCCCTGCGGTAAGAACGGACGCGGCCGCCCTAGACCATATCCCTGCCCGTAATCCGCACCCAGCGCCCTAACGTGCGAGAGAATGTCATCGTTCTCGATGAACTCGGCCACCGTCTTCATATTCATGGCGTGCGCGATCTCGATGATCGACTTGACGAACATTCGATCGATCTCATCGTCGGCGATGTCACGGATGAACATGCCATCGATCTTCAGGAAATCTACCGGTAGGGATTTCAGGTAGCCGAACGAAGACAGCCCCTTGCCAAAGTCGTCCAGCGCAAAGTGGCAGCCCAGATCGCCGAGCTGCCGCATGAGCAGCGAGGCTTCTTTGATGTTGCGAACCACAGCGGTCTCCGTGATCTCGAAGTTCACGCTCCCTTCCGGAAGATCGGCTCGTCTGATCGATTCTATGAGAAAGTCCGCGAACGCTTCATCGCCGAAACTGCTTCCGGTCAGGTTGATCCAGTAGGTGCGCTGATCCTGAAACAGGTGCCGATACACCGAAGCATGATGCAGCAGCGTCTTCACGACCCAGCGGTCAACGTTCACCGACAGTCCATAGCGTTCTGCAGAAGGCAGGAACGCTCCCGGTGGGATCAGCTTGCCGGTGAGCGGATTTCTCATCCGCAGAAGCACTTCCAGTCGCTCCGCCGGTTCAGGCATCTTCAGCGGCAGAACGGGTTGAACGTACAAAACAAGGTCGTCGTTATCCATCGCAGCATGCAGACGATGCACCCAGTGCAGCTCCCCGCGTTTCTGCTCCACCTCCAAAGATGAGTCCGTTGCAAGGTGGACCTGATTGCGTCCAGCCTCCTTGGCTGCAAAGCAGGCAACATCCGCACGCTGCATGACATCAGAGAGGTCTCCGGACGCATCGGTCACACACACGACACCGATGCTGACGCCAACCCGATGGGTGGTGCCTTCCCAATGAAACACCAGCTCTTCCACCTGCTTCCGGATGAAGTTAGCGATGTCGTAAGCTTTCTGCGAAGGGCAATTCCGCATGAGCAAAGCGAACTCGTCTCCACCCAGGCGAACGACGATGTCTTCCGGACGCACGGCCTCTTTGAGTATGTAGCTGATCTGCACCAGCAACGCATCGCCCGCGGCATGTCCGCTGGTATCGTTTACCACTTTGAACTGGTCCAGGTCGAGAATCGCCAGGCTGTAGAAACCCTCGCCTGCTGAGCACGCCTGGTTGGCCGCCTCAAGCTCCAGCTGCAGCGTTCTGCGGTTGGCGAGCCCGGTGAGCACATCATGTCTTGCCTGGTGTGCCAGCTCGCTGGCGAGTTCCTTGGCATCGGTAACGTCTTTCAGCTGCAACACCGCATAGCGGTACTTGCCCTCTTCATCGGTAACCGCCGCGAGGCTTGCCTCCACGAAGATGATTCGCCCATCGGCAGTACGGCAACGGGCTTCCACATCCATCGCCCTGCGCTTACCGTGTGTTAACTCGGTAAACGGGCCCCGAAGGTCCGCCACATCCTCCTCGTGTACGAGGTCTGTGAGCTGCAGCTCTGCCTCAGGTCCGACGGAGAGAATGTCGTCGAATGTTCCGTTACGCTGCAGCAACACACCATCTAGATCCACAATCGCCATACCAATCGGCGCGTACTGAAACGCCTGCTCGAAGCGCTGCTGGCTTTCCACACGCGCCAGATCCGACTGTCGGCGCTGTTCGACTTCCGCCTCAAGCTCCTGCGTGCGTTGTGCAACCTTGAGTTCGAGATCGCGGTCACGCGCCTCGATAATCGCAAGCATAGCGTTCACATCCTCGGTGAGCCTCCCGACCTCATCGGGATACACCGGCACACCCCGTAGCTCGTACTGATTCCCTTCCCGCACGCTGTGTATCAACTTGCTCAACCGC
Organism: Gammaproteobacteria bacterium; assembly: GCA_030432795.1. Classification (GTDB taxonomy): domain Bacteria; phylum Pseudomonadota; class Gammaproteobacteria; order Pseudomonadales; family Azotimanducaceae; genus SYFY01. The sequence goes on along the minus strand of JAUILW010000258.1, from coordinate 2,088 downwards.
GCGATGGGCGTTGTTACAACCCTCTGCACCCGGTTCGACACGAGTACCCCGGCGAAAGTTGCCGCGAAGGTGATGGCGAGAATGTAGACAAGCGCCTGGCGGGAGGCCTCCCATACTTCTGCGTCGGTCGCGCTGACCCGCAGCTCGCCAATGGTCGTATCCCCATCCCACACCGGAACGGTGACCAGCGTGCCGGCGGCGCCACCATCACCACGATGGGTTTCCACGCGCACGTTTCCACCTGCATCGGTGAGACCGATGAACTGGATTGCAGGATCTTCGAGCAAAGCACCTGCCACCTCACGTGCCATATCCCAATCCTCAAACAGCACCGCAGCCTGCATATTCGCTGCCACCAGGCGGCTTTCCTGCTGGATGCGCTGAACGAACCGGCTTTCCAGGTCGGTGTGGTTGCGCATCATCAGCAAGCCGCCCGCAACAACCAGCACCAGAACGCCAGACAGCGCGTTGACGAGAAACAGCTTCTGACCGATTCGCAACCGCGCGAACATCAGATCAGCCCCGCTGTCTGGACAGTTGAAGCAGCTTGGAGCTGATGCGGTACGGTGCGGACCGCAAACGCTCGTGATCCACTTCGAAGCGCAGCTTGTCACGCTGCAGAAAAAGTCCGATGACAAACCCGCTCTGCAGTGCATCCGGGGCATCGCTGATACTAAGAACGTGCTCGGCACGGGGGATGGCAGTGCCCGCGTCATGTTCTTCGTAGACGATGTCGCAAGCCCCTTCGGCGTCGGGCCCGTGCACAATTTCGATTCGCCGCCCGGGCTCCAGCTCCCTGCCGTGGAGCGTTTGCGCAACGCTTCCGACCGGCGCGGACGAGTCAATGCATAGCCGCACATGATCTACTGCCTGCGGCCATGTGACGAACTTGGCGATGTTGAACAGGTAGGCGGTCTTCAATTTGGCCATGACAGACTCCGACGCTGCCTCCTCCGCGGTCGCGGTGACGACGGCACCCGCAAGGTTCGCGCCAAGCGAGATGCAAAGTACGAGCTTTGTAAGGAGTCTTAGGGGCATGATGGTGAAGCGATCAATCCTGCAGCTGGTACTCGAACACCAGATATCCCTGACGCCCAACGTTACGCCCACCAAACCCCGTCAGCGTCTCGTAAGGCCGCTCGTTGCCCAGGTTTCTCCCTACCAACCGCACCGCGAGTGGCCGCCTGCCGTCTTTTCCGAACGGTAGACGGTACGTCACCGTCGCGTTCAACAGCGTATACCCGTCGAGGGGCCTGGGCTGCGCCGCAGGTCCGAAGACAATGCCGTACCAGAAATCAGGAGCCTGATACTCATCCTTCCAGCTGGCCTGAACCGACATGCTGAGACTTTCGGCGGGGCTGTAGGTAAATCCGGCGTTGACCTTGTGCCGTGGCGAATAGGAGAAGTCCAGCTCACTGCCCATGGAGTCTGTGCCGGTGCCCAGCCGTTCGTTGTGCTGATAAGCGTAGTTGACGAACGCAGTAAAACGCGTGCTTGGCATATAGCGCACTTCCGCCTCCATGCCGGTCACCCTGGCATCCTGCGGGTGATTTTCGTAGCGGATTCTGGGGTAGGCGATGGCGATGTGATCGGTTATCTCATTGCGGTAGGCGTCGAGCTGTATCTGCCAGTGCTCGGTGGGTCGTGCGCTCATGCTGAGCTCGAAACTCTCGATCTGTTCAGGTCCCAGCTCTTCGTTGGGCTCGAACTGCGCCAGTGGAATCGTCACGGCGGGGGATTCCGCTGCCAGGAACCAGGTAGCCTGATAGAGCTCGCTGAACGATGGGTAGCGTGACGCCCGTCCCCAGCTGGCGCGCAATGTCACCGCGTCGCTCAGGTCGTACACCGCAGCGAAGCGCGGATGTACTTCGCTATCGAACAACTTCGGCGACGTGCTGCCGTCGTAGCGAACACCCGCAACCAGCTGCAGGCGCCCGTCGAGGAGGGTCATCCGATCCTGCACAAACAACGACAGCTTGTCGTATTCAAGCACGGAGGTATCGTGAGGGACGCCGACATGCTCGGCGCCGTGCAGTTCGTGTTGGTGGTCACCCGACGCGATACGGCGCGCCTCTGCTCCCACAAGCA
>JAUILW010001083.1 GCA_030432795.1 Gammaproteobacteria bacterium | reverse complement strand
GGAAATTTCACGGCCCAGGCGGGACTCAGGGTTTTAGCCTGCGCGGTGCTGATTGCCGCAGCGTCTGCTTCGATGTGGCGACTGTTCGTGGGCTCCAATCCCCAGGTCGTGAACGGCGCAGCCAGGTTTGCCTGGAATGGCGCAGCCTCGGCGGCGCAACGCGGCCAGTCCGCCTCGTTGCTGCTACCAGGAGGCGCGCCGGCCAGATGCGTTGCCAGTAGGGTTCTCTGCTCGGCCGACAGCGCGCTGGCCTCGCGCTGCATCACGCCGTCGGTCATTGCCTTGACGATGGCCTCTGCTGGCAACAGGCCGATCATGCTGCGATGCGGCGCCTTCTTGACCGCACCGTCATGACACATGGCACAGTGCTGCTGGTACAGCGCTTCCGCGGCAACGGCGTTGCCCGCAATGATGAGCAGTAGCGCGGCGATGAGCTCCCTCATGTCAGCCCCCTCTGTGCCAGTGCCTGGCGGTAGTAACGCAGGCTCGCTGCCAGACAACCGATGGCGATGGTGTAGTTGATGACGGCGAGTGCAGAGATGCTCTTGCCCAGCGCCAGTTCGCTCTGGAAGAAGTAGTCGCTCACCAGCGCTGGCAGCGACGGCGCGAAGGTGTAGGAGAGAAAACTCACGCTGATCAGATAGAAGGCGATCATCTGGCCGCGCAGTTCGTTGGGCGAGATCGCCTGCAGCGTGGTCATGATCAGCCCGGGCGGCATGGCCATCAGGAACGTGACCGGTATCAGCAGCCAGATGCCAACGACAGGATCCTCCACGAGGGTCAGCGCCGTGGCGAGCGGCAGCAGCAGCACGGTGCCGTAGAGCACCAGACGCAGCGTGGCGTCTGCGGTGCGGCGTGCGATCAGCTTGCCTGCGTAGTATCCGGACCAGACGCTGCCGATGATGCCGACGATCATGGCGATGCTGCCGTAGGTCAGGCCGATCTGCGTGCGGGTCCAGCCGTGGTTGCGCACGTAGTATTCCACGAGCCAGGAAAACAGTGAAAA
>JAUILW010000257.1 GCA_030432795.1 Gammaproteobacteria bacterium | reverse complement strand
CCGGAACAGAAGTGCCAGGACAGTGACGAGGACCAGTGCCGGCAGCAACCACAGGAGCAGACGTCGGACGGGAAGTGAAGAGGTTCTGGGTTGCATGATGCGCTCCTTTACTCGCGGGTTTTGAGCACGCTGATGAGGTTCAGTCGCACAAGACGGCGGGCGACCAGCGCGGCGGAAGTCAGTGCGGAGAACAGCACGAGTACGATTGCAAGGCCGTACGTACTCGGCTCGATGCGCACCGGCAGGCGGAACAGCTCGGTTTCGAAGCCGGTTGCCATGAATTCCGCCAGCAGCCAGCCACACAGGCAGCCCACCGGCAGACCGATGAGTGTGAGCACGGCGGCTTCGCCGAACAGCATGTAGGCGATCTCGCCGTTGCTGAAGCCGAGCACCCGAAGCGTTGCCAGCTCGCGGCCGCGCTCCGACAGAGAGATGCGCATGTTGTTGTAGATCACGCCGTATGCGAGCAGCACGGCGAAACCGGTGTAGAACGCGATTACCACGTACATCGTCTCGCCGATGGTCTTGTTGAACAGGTCCACTGCGGCACTTTTGAGCATCACGCCGGAGATGGTCGGCAGCGACTTGAGGCGTTCAAACAGTGCGCTCGATTTACGAACGTCAATCTTGGCGCGCAGGTAGTTGGTGGTACGTGGTTCTTCCAGCGCTGCATTGAGCGCCTCGATGTGCATGTAGACGGGCGTGCCGATGAAGGTTTCGAAGGTGGCCGCAACCGGTACGCTCAGCGTCGGCCGGCGGCCTTCGAGCACCTCCACGCGCACGGCATCACCCACCGTCACGCCGAGTATCTTGGCCATCGCCGTAGACATCAGCAGTCCGTGCTCCGGCAGCGACACGCTGCGTCCTTGCGCGTCCCGCAACACCTCCAGTTGTCCATTAGCGGGAATGCCGATCAGCGCTTCACGGCGCTGCCGGGACTCATAGTGGATGCGGGTGGATATAGAGCGATAGGCCTCCGTCGCAAGTATTCCGGGCAGCCGCTCCAGGGCGCGGGCAACTTCGAATGGCGCGCTTTCTACCAGGGTCACGGCCAAATCTTGGCGCTGCTGATTGTCGAAAAAGTCAGTCACCATCCAGGCGATGGCATCGCGCCACTGCAGGCTGGCGACGAGTACGGCGACCGCGGCGGATACACCCAGGCTCGTCAGCAGCGTGCGTATCGGGCGGCGAAGCAGCTGGCGGAAAATGATGCGGGTGGGCTGGTCGAGCCCTGCCAGCATTCGCGCCTGCAGCCCTTGCGGGTTCTCCTGAAAACGGGGCGGACTCGGCGGTCGCATGGCATCCGCTGGCGGCAGCGAGGCAGCATGATAGGCGGCGGCTACCGCGCCGATCAGCGCCGCAGCAACACTGAAAGCTGCTGAGAGGAGGTACACATCGTAGTCGGGTGCGAACACCAGCAGCGGGAAGTTGAACAGCGTCGCATAGATGCCTGTCATCCAACGACCGAGCAGGTAGCCCAGTATCCAACCGAGGAGCACGCCGCCGGCGGCGATGATCAGCACGAACTTGGTGTAGTGCCAGGCCATTGTCGCGTGCGTGTAGCCGAAGGCCTTGAGCAGGCCGATCTCGCTGCGTTCGATGTACACCAGCCGCGCCAGCAGGATGTTCGTTAGAAACGCGGCGACGATGAGAAATATCGGCGGCATGATGCTTGCGATGCTGCGCAGCTGGGCGATCTCATTCATCACGAACCAGTTGGAGATCTGGTCGGCGCGCGTATAGGCGCCGATACCGCCGTAGGGCTCGAGTAGCGCATCAACGCGCCGGAGCAGGGTCTGCACATCCGCGCCGGGCCAGACGGTGATGGCTACGCTGTTGAAGGCGCCGTCGAGGTCGTACGCGGCTGCCAGGGCGGATTCTCCCATCCAGATCACGCCGTAGCGTGCATCGTCCGGCATCAGGGCGCCGGGGCCGATGGTGTATACGAATTCCGGAGACAAAGCGATGCCAACGATCTGCAGGGCGCGCTTGCGGCCGTTGAGCAGGGCGCTGAAGCGATCGCCGAGGGTCAGACCGTGGGCTTCGGCGAAGGGTTCCACGACGATGATCTCATCGGCTCTATGGGGATTGGGGATGCGTCCCTTGCGCAGCACGAGGCGATTGATCTGGGGAGGTGAGCTTTCCGGCAGTGAGACCAGTACCGCCATCACCGGCTCTTCGAAATCAGCGATGTCCACTGTGGTGTAGCGCACCACGCGCGCCTCAACGCTACGTACCGCGTCCAGCAGGGCAATATCCCGTGCGACGGCGCGCGGTATGCGTTTCGCCTCGGCAAACACGTCTGCGAACTGGTAGCGGTCGTAGTAGGCCTCGGCGGTGCTCGTGATCGCCTGCATGGCAGCCAGGCTCATGACAAGCACGCCTACGCCGCTGGCGACGATCAGTGCGATGGCGGTGGCCTGGCCCTTCAACCGCGCGATGTCGCGCAGTACCTTCATGGTCAGAGGGCGCACGATTACCATTCCAGTTGCTCGGCTGGGACGCGGTGTGCGTTGACGGTCGTCTCCACGATGCGACCGTCGCTGAAGCGGCAGACACGGTCTGCCATGCCTGCGGTTGCGCGATTGTGGGTGATCAGGGCGGTAGTCGTGCCAAGCTCACGATTCACCCGTTCGATGGCCGAGAGCACCAGCACACCCGTTCTGCTGTCCAGGGCGCCGGTGGGTTCATCGCACAGCAGCAGCTGCGGTTGCTTGGCGATGGCGCGTGCAATCGCTACGCGTTGCTGCTCGCCGCCGGAGAGTTCCGCAGGAAAGGCCTGCAGGCGGTCGCCGAGGCCAACCATCGCCAGCGCCTCGCGAGGTGGGATTGGCGCGTCGGCGATCTCGGTGACCAGCGCAACGTTTTCTTCAGCGGTGAGGCTCGCGATCAGGTTGTAGAACTGAAATACGAAACCGACGTGTCGCCTTCGGTATTCGGTGATCGAGCGATCGTTGCTCAGGTCCAGCGGTTGGCCTCGGAACAGAACGTCTCCTGAGGTAGGAGCGTCCAGGCCGCCGAGGATGTTCAATAGCGTCGATTTGCCGCTTCCGGATGCGCCGACCAGCACGATGAGCTCAGACTCGAACAGCGTCAGATCCACGCCGTCCAGGGCGCGGATCTCGAGCTCGCCACTCCCGTACACCTTGATCAGGTTGCGGGCCACGAGCACGGCGTTGGCTGCTTCCTGCATGCCCATTCCAGCCCCGACATCTGCGTAGCGCTCACCGTAGTGCGCCGCCGCCGGCGCGCACTATCCGTGAAACTGCCTAACAGACTAGATCAGAGGCTTGCGGCCGCTCAGGCTGTTGCGGCTGGTGCCTCCCACACCTTGACGGTCTTCACCATGTTGCCGCCGATCTGAACGATCTCCATCTGGTAGCCGTCCAGACGCAGACAGACGTTGCTTTCGGGAATGAACTCCAGCCGCTCCAGCACCAGGCCGTTGAGCGTTTTCGGGCCATCCACCGGCAACGACCACTCCAGAGATCGGTTGATATCGCGCAGCAGCGCGGTGCCGTCGATCAGGTAAGTACCATCTTCCTGGGGGTGGATTTCCGGCACGCTGGCGGCGTAGTCGGTGGTGAACTCGCCGACGATCTCCTCGAGGATGTCCTCCAGGGCGACGATGCCCTGTACGTCACCGTACTCGTCGACCACCAACGCCAGACGGCGCTTGTTGGTCTGGAAGTTCAAAAGCTGCGTGTGCAGCGGTGTAGCCTCGGGGATGAAGTACGGCTCGCGGGTGAGCTGCAGCAGCTCCGCCTTGTTGATGTCCTCGGCGCCGACGTAGCGGGTCAGCCGCCGCAGGTGCAGAACGCCGATGACGTTGTTGATGTTTTCTTTGTACACCGGCAACCGGGTGTGCTGGCTGTTGGCGATCTGATTCATGATGTCGGGGATGTCGTCATCGATGTTGATGGCGACGATCTCCGCACGCGGGATCATGATGTCGTCCACGGTCACGTCATCCAGATCCAGAATCGACAGCATCATGTTCTGGTGCTGGCCTGGGAGCGAGGCACCTTCTCCCACCACGGTACGCAGCTCCTCGGTGGTCAGCCGATCGGTGGTCGATACGCCTTTGGCAAACGGGCGCACCAGGGCATTGGAGATCGCGTTGACAAAAGCCACCACGGGATACAGAAGCTGCAGCAAGGGCGTGAGTACGTGCGCGGACGCGAAGGCGATAGGCTCCGGTTTGGCTGCAGCCAGGGTTTTCGGGCTGATCTCCGCAAAGATCAGGAAGATGAAGGTGAGGACCCAGGGTGCCAGCAGCACGCCAGTGTCCCCAGCCAGGCGCATGCCGATGATCGTGGCGACGGTCGCGGCGCTGAAGTTCACCAGGTTGTTGCCGATCAGGATGACCCCGAGCAGGCGGTCCGGGCGGCGTAGCAGACGGTTGGCCTTGCGGGCGCCGGAGTGTTTTTCCTTGACCAGATGTCGCAGGCGATAGCGGTTGAGCGCCATCATGGCGGTCTCGGAGCCGGAGAAGTATGCCGACAGCAGCGTCAGCACCACTATGGCGCTGAGCAGCAGGCTCAGTGGTACTTCTGACGTACTCATGCGGCGAGCAGCACTTCGAGGACGAACTTGCTGCCGAAGTAGCCGAGCACCAGCAGGATGGTGGCGCCGATCACCCATCGCACCGCTGTGGTGCCGCGCCAGCCAAGCCGGTAGCGGCCGATCAGCAGGACCATGTAGACGAGCGCCGCGGCACTGAGCAGCACGGTGTGGTGCACCATGCCGCGCTGGCTGAACAGATCGTCCAGCGCGACGAAGCCGCTGCCGATGGCAAGCAAGAGCAGCACCAGTCCAGCCCACACGGCGGCGAATAACAAGCGCTCCATGGTTTCCAGCGGCGGCATCAACCGTGCCCACTGCAGGGTGTGGTGCTTGAGGTCCGACTCTACCTGGCGGAGGAGCAAGGCCTGGATGAACGCCAGCATGAGCACGCTCACCGCGCTGATGCTGGCGGTAATGTGAGCGAGCAGCACAGGCGCAAAGCGTGCAGCCTCGCCCTCGGATGGCCCGGCGATGAGCACACCAATGAGGGTGGCGGCAGCGATGGGCGCTACCAGAACCAGCAGGCTCGCCACCGGCAGAAAGAGCGTGGCTGCGGTTAGAAACGTGATCATGACCAGCAGCATCAGGCTCGTGGCATTGCCGATCGTCAGACGCGTGCCTTCGTCGCTGTGGATACCGTTCCACACGCCAACGGCATGGCACAAAACAGCTGCCAGCAGCAGCACGGTGAGCAGCGTGCCGGGCGATCGCTCGCGGCTTACCAGATTGCGCCAGATGATGACCGACGCTGCGATGTACAGCGCAGCAGCCAGTAACGACGTGAGGTGCGGTGCGAGGTTGTCCAGGGGGCAGGTCGATAGTCGTTGCAGCGGCGGCAGTGTGGCAC
>JAUILW010000256.1 GCA_030432795.1 Gammaproteobacteria bacterium | reverse complement strand
CCAACCGGCACAATGGCGACCATCGCCACATCCGCAAGCTTCATGCGCCACACCAGCAACACGATCCCCGCTGCGCCAAGCATCATATAGGCCGACTGCGCGAGCACGACCATAGGCACGTGCGCGTAGATGATGCGGAAGCTGTTGCCCTGCTGGTAGTCCGCCGGCGCGAAGGCCAACCCCCAGATCGTGCCGATGAGCAGCAGTGCCAGGGCAGCCACGCCGAGGCCTGTCTGCCAGGGTTGCATCATCTCGTAGAACCATCTGGGTGACCCGAGGCGGTGCCACAAGCGCTTGATCCAGCTCATCCGTTCTCCACACTGATCTTTAACGCAGCCCACACGGCAAAGGGCGCAAGGGTAACGGCAAGCACGCTCATGGCTGCGAGCCAGTAAATCTGCGCCATACCGCCACCACCATCCGCCAGGCCATTCACCGCCGCAGTACCGAAAATCAGCACCGGGATGTAGAAAGGCAACGTCAGAAGGCCTAACAGCGCGCCACCGCGCCGTACACCCACCAGCAGCGCAGCACCAACGGCGCCGAGCATGCTCACCGCCGGAGTACCGGCCAGCAGCGCCAGCGCCAACGGCGCCAGCGCCTCAGAGCGCATTTGCAGTATGGTGCCCAGCAGCGGGCTGACCAACACGATCAACGCACCGGCCGCGAGCCACTGAACGAGCATTTTACCGACGATGGGGAGGAACGGCACTTCGCTGAGGAGCAGAATCTGCTCGAGCGAGCCATCCTCGAAATCGCGCCGAAACATGCTGTCCAGCGACAGTAAATTAGTAAGCAGCACCAGCACCCAGAACACCCCTGCCGAATGGCGGCGCAACGCCTCGGGATTGCCGTCGAGCGCGATGGCGAAGAGTGTGACGCACAGCACCAGAAAGATGATCGGGTTCAGGGCATCCGCGCGCGCGCGCAGCAACACCCGCCATTCCCGCGCTACCTGCTGGCGAAACATCCCCATCAGGTAGCGCCGCCATCAATCCAGGTCTGCGCGTGCGCGCCTGGCAAGTCCGCATGGGTTGCCGCCAGCACCGCCCCACCCTGCCGGCAGTGCTCTTCGATGAGCGAGCCGATGAGCCTGGCACCCTGCGCATCGAGCGCAGTAAGCGGCTCATCGAGCAGCCACAGACGGCGCTCGAGCAGGAGCAATCGTGCCAGCGCCACGCGCCGTCGCTGGCCGGCAGACAGGGTGCGACACGGCCGCCGCGTAAGCATCTGTGCATCCAGGCGCGCGAGCGCGCCGACGATGCGTGATGCATCGGGCTTCTGCCCCGCCAGGCAGCCGTACCAGCGCAGGTTCTCCTCCACCGTGAGCAGGCCGGACAGCCCATCCGCGTGGCCGACGTAGGCGGCATCCTGCACATCGATGCGGCCTTCGTAGTCCGGGTAGAGGCCGGCGATACAGCGCAGGAGCGTGCTTTTGCCGGTGCCGTTGGCTCCGCGAAGTTCCATTGCGCAACCGGCATCCACGCGCATGGACAGATCGGTGATCAGTGCACGTCGGCCGCGAGTGACCGTTACGGACTGGATCTCCAGCAGCGCTGTCACGCAGCCGGTACCACGCGATAGCAGGGCTTGTACTCGCCTTTGAGCTTCATGCGGCCTTGCGCAACGAACTGCGCGAGCAAGCCTTCCAGCGCCGAGATCAGCTCCCCGTCGGCTGCCAGCTCGAACGGTCCGTGCTCCTCGATCATGCGTATGCCGTTGTCCTTCACGTTGCCGGTGACGATGGCGGAGAACGCACGCCGTAAATCGCTGATGAGCTCGTGGCGCGGCAGATCCCGTGACAGGCGAAGCCGCCGCACGCTGTCGTGATTCACTTCGAAAGGTAACTGGTGCGCCCGTGGCACCTGCAGCAGCCAGTTGAAGTAAAAGGCATCCCCGTCCTGGCGGCGCTGACTGCGCACCCGGCGTACAGCCTGAGCCACGTAGCGGCCTGCCGCCTCGGCGTCGCCAACGATGATCTTGTAGAAACGCTTCACGTCGTCTCCGAGCGCCGTGCGCAGAAATCGATCGAGTTCGGTGAAGTAGGCAGCGCTCTCCTTCGGGCCGGTGAAGACCAGCGGCAACTCGAGCCCGTCGTTGGCAGGGTCGGTGAGAATGCCCAGCACGTAAAGGATCTCTTCCGCGGTACCCACACCACCCGGGAACACGACGATGGCGTGCCCCAGGCGCACGAAAGCCTCCAGCCGCTTCTCGATGTCCGGCAACACCACGAGGTGGCTGACCATGGGGTTTGGCGGCTCGGCTGCGATGATGCCGGGTTCCGATAGACCAAGATAGCGACCGCCGCTGATGCGCTGTTTCGTGTGCCCCACCACGGCCCCTTTCATGGGCCCTTTCATCGCCCCGGGGCCGCAACCGGTGCAGATGTCCAGTCCGCGCAGACCGAGGTGATAACCCACCTCTTTGGTGTAGTCGTACTCGAACCGCTCGATGCTGTGGCCGCCCCAGCACACCACCAGGTTTGGCCGCAGGCTCGGGTCCATGATGCGCGCCTGCTTGAGGATCTGAAACACCGCGTCTGTGATGACCTCGCTTGGCGCCTCGGGGTCGTCCAGCAGGTCCGCAAACTCGGTGGCGGTGTAGACGATATCGCGCAGTACGGCGAACAGGTGCTCGCGGATACCCTCCACCATGCGCCCGGCAACGAACGCCGAGGCTGGGGCGTTGCGCACGATCAGCTTCAGCCCCCGGGTGCGGCGCGCCACCTCTACCGTGAAATCCTGATGCGCATCGAAGATCGCCTTGGCATCGTCGGACTCGTTACCGGTATTGAGTACCGCCAGCGCGCAGCGTCTGAACGTCTCGAGCAGATCGTCACGGCGGGCCGAGCGCGTCAGCGCCGCCACGTCCAATTGCGAGAGCAGCTCCAGCGTGCCGCGCGGAGCGACCTGCGCGTTGACCTTACCCCTTGTGCTGCTCACCTTCGCCTCCCGCTGATCGCACTCACTAGAAGCCGTAATCGAAGCCCACGTAGAGCTGTCGCGGCATCGCCGGGAAGTAACGATCGTTGCCGAAAGCAAAATCCGCACGGTCCGCATATTCCCGATCGAACAGGTTGATCACCCGCGCGTGCACAGAAAACGCATCCGACAGCTGCCACCGCGCCCGCCAGTTCACCACCGTGTGGCCATCGTACGTGCGCGTGTTCTCAGCGTTCGTGAAGTAGTCGTCCATGTAGACCACTTCCAATTCCTGCGAAACCCGTTCGCTCCACTGATAGCGCCAGCGCAGGTTGGCCATCACCTCCGGCGCCGTGTCGACGGTGTCACCGCTGGTGATCACCTCCCGGCCCGTTGGATCGCTGTTGAAATCATAGCGGTGCTTTGCCCAGGTGGCAGCGAGCGCCAGGCCATGCGCGCCGAACGCGACATCGAACGCCGCTTCGATGCCGTGGGACCTGGTCTTGCCATCGCTGACGTTGAAACCCTGCGCATCACGGAAAATGAAGTTACGCACCCGCTGGCTGAAGGCTGCCACTTCTACGTGCGGTGTTCTCACGCCAATTTCCAAGGCAGTAATACGCTCGCTGTCGAGGTCCGTCACCAGCTGGCCGCTCTGCAGCCGGTAGAGCTCGGTGGCCTGAGGCGGCCGAAATCCGGTACCGAGCGTGGCGTAGACCTCTCCCCAACCGGCCTCGGGACTCCACGCCACGCCAAGGCGACCAGCAAGGTCATTGTAGTCGTCGTCGCGATCCGCCGGGCGCGTGTAAAGACAGCCGCCAAAACCACACACCGTGCCGTCATCGCGGCTGTTACCCACCAGCATCTGGTTGTCGTAGTCGTAGTGCAGCCGCTCTGCGCGAGCGCTGTGCAGCAGCCGCCACTCGTCCGCCAGTTGCCACGACAGGTCGTAGTAGGCGGCTACGGAGTAGCCGTCGACGTCATAGTCGTAGTGCTGGCCCTGCGGCCGGGTTGCCACCAGGAACGCCGAACCCACGGTTGGACCCGGTTGAAACTCCTCCAGCGTGCCGTTGAACGCCTCGATCTGCATGCCCACCGTCAGCTCGTAGCGCGTGTCCGAAAAGTCCCGGACGATGAGCGCACCGACGCTGGTCTGGTCGTTCTCTTCGATGGGCTGGCCCGGCAGGAAGTGCTGTATGAAGCGCATTTCGCTGCTGCGCGCGTAAGGCGTTATCCGCCAACCGTCGCGCGACAGGAGCACCGCTGCCCGCAGCGCCCAGGCATCCCGGTAGGCTTCCGGGTTCGGGTTCGAATCCCGCAAAGCACTGTCCCGATACGCATCCGTGCCCAGCACGAAGCCACCGGTTTCCTGGTGCAACGCGCTGCCGGATAGGGTCGCACGCACATCCCAGCCGCCGAGCGTACCCTCGGCGACAGCGCTGACTTTGTGCTGCTCGTAACCGGTGTCATCACGCCAGCCGTTGGACCGCGTGGTGTGGGCTGCTACCCCAGCATCGAATGCGCCGACCTTGGCGGCCAGCTCGACTCGCGCCTGGCCGTAGCCATAGGCGCCACCCTCCAGACCGATACGGTTACGCTCCGGCAAGCGGGTACGCACGTTAATGGCGCCACGCAGGGCGTTGCCGCCCAGAACGGCACTCCCCGGGCCGCGCCACACTTCCACAGCCTGCGCCTGCTCGCTGTTCACTTCGAACAGGTTATTGACGTTACAGAATCCCGTGGGGCGGATAGGCACCCCATCCTCCAGAAACAGAAACGCCCCGCACGCACCGGCTCCGGCGAGCACCTCCGAGCGGATCGCGGTTAGATGCTCATGGCCGGATCCCCGGCTGATCCACACGCCCGGAACACGCGCCAGCGCTTCGCTGATGTGGGTGGGGCGCAGAAGCTCCATGGCCTGCTCATCTACATAGCCCACACTCGCACCTTCGCCGCCACGCGCCTGCAAGGAACGCGCCTCCACCAGCACTTCCTCGAGAATCTCCTCGGCCAAAACCGGCGCTGCAAACAGACAACCAACCAGGTAAACGAACGCACGCATGGCTACTCTCATCGCTTCAGGGCTTGAACACTGGAATACGTCGACACACCGTACGGCACCAGGTACGTCAGTGCGATGCGCAGCAGCCGCTCGACATCGACCGTACCTGCAAGCAACGCATCGCCGTGGTTGATCACCACGAGCAGCGTACCCACCACGACCGCAACTCGAACCGCCCGCCGGACGATGTCGCGCCGCAGCGCAAGATGAATACTCATCTGTGCCTCTGATCTGGTGTGCGCCGGGACCATAAAGGCGCCAACAGCGGCTTGCAAGCGACAGTTGGCAGAGCACCCTCCGTGGCAGGCCCTGCCTGCATGGGGCAAAATCGTCCGGCAAGCAAGGCGTGGAGCGCGAGCATGGCGTACGGACCGTTGGAACTACTGATCGGCACCTGGGAGGGCGCCGACGGCATGGATGTAGCACCGGAACC
>JAUILW010001082.1 GCA_030432795.1 Gammaproteobacteria bacterium | reverse complement strand
GCGTAGGGGCCAAGGCCGAGCGGGCCGCCGAAGTGGTCGAAGATGATCGTCGTGTCGGGGAAGGCGCGGGCCAGATCGGTGAGTTCCGCAATCTGCGGGTGGTACATCCAGGCGTCGAAGGACAGGCCGCGCTTTCCGAGTTCCGCAAAGCCTTTGCGGAACGTGGCGTCACCGAGCATGCCGGCAAAGGGCTGTGTGTGAGAGTTGCGGATCTCATCGCTGGCGTCCCAGGCGCTGGCGTGGCGGATGCCGCGAAAGCGGCGCGATGCGCGCATGTGCTCATCGAGCACCTCGCCTACTGCGCTGCCCAGGTTCAGATCGGCGAACGAGACGATGCCCGCGCAAGCGCGGGTGGCGCCATAGCGGCCACTGGCGGAAGCGGCGGCGATGCCGTTGACGTACTCCGTTTCGCCCACCGGCTTCATGGCCTCTGGTCCGTCAGCCCGATACATGGCCATGCATTCCACGAACACCGTGCTCACCACATTGTGGCCGCTGCCGGTGTCGGCCAGCAGTTCGGGCAACTGATACGTGCTAGTGGGTAGATCCCACAGGTGGTGGTGTGGGTCGCAGATGGGGAGGTCAGGCTCGAGGATCTCCTCCTGCACCAGATCGATCCATGCGGTGCTCATCAGTACACCACTACGGAGCGGATGCTCTCGCCTTCGTGCATGAGATCGAAGCCACGGTTGATCTCGTCGAGCGGCATGGTGTGGGTGATGAGGTCATCGATGTTGATCTTGCCGTCCATGTACCAGTCGACGATCTTCGGTACGTCGGTGCGGCCTTTGGCGCCGCCGAAGGCGGTGCCTTTCCATACCCGGCCGGTGACCAGCTGAAAGGGCCGCGTGGAGATTTCCTGGCCGGAGCCGGCGACGCCGATGATGATGCTCTCGCCCCAGCCTTTGTGGCAGCACTCCAGCGCCTGGCGCATGACTTCCACATTGCCGATGCACTCGAAGGAGTAGTCCACACCGCCACCGGTGAGTTCGACGATGGCGGCCACCACATC
>JAUILW010001081.1 GCA_030432795.1 Gammaproteobacteria bacterium | reverse complement strand
ACCAGCTTCTTGCGCAGGCTGTCGACGTCCGCACTCGTCGCGCCATCGACGTTCTGCACGACGGCTACTTCTGGCTGCTGCAGCGGTGTTTCTGCGAGCTTCTGCGCAAACTCGTCACTGATGCTGGCCATGAGCGCGCAGTGCGACGGCACACTCACGTCGAGTAGCACGGCTCGTTTGGCGCCCGCGGCCTTACAGGCGTCGGCGGCACGCTCCACGGCTTCCCGGGCGCCGGCGATAACCACCTGACCAGGGGCGTTGAAATTCGCGGGTGTGACGACTCCTTCGGTAGCTGCACAGGCGGCAGCGATGTCTGCGTCATCGAGCCCCAGAATCGCCGCCATGGCGCCTTCACCAAGCGGCACGGCCCGCTGCATGAGCTGACCTCGCAGGTTCACCAGGCGTACGGCATCGGCGAATTCCAGGGCGCCAGCCGCGACCAGGGCGGAATACTCGCCCAGGCTGTGACCGGCCATTGCCACAGGCGCAGCACCTGCGCTCCGCAGTTGCCGCCAGATGGCGACGCTGGCCGCCAGCAGCGCAGGCTGCGTTACGTCGGTTCTGTTGAGCACCTCGGCAGGGCCGTCCAATACTGCGCAGCGCAGATCGAACGACATCGCGTCACCCGCTTCATCCAGCGTTCGCCCTACTTCCGGATGCGCACCGATGATGTCGGCGAGCATGCCCACGGATTGTGCCCCCTGGCCGGGGAACACGATGCCGAGGGACACCGATTACTCCTCGGTGTCCACGACCTTACGGCCGCGGTAGAAACCTTCTGCGGTGACATGGTGGCGGCGATGGGTTTCACCGGTGGTGTCGTCTACGCTCAGAGCCGGATTCTTCAGCGCATCGTGGCCTCGGCGCATACCCCGTCGCGAGCGGGTCGCTTTGTTCTGCTGAACGGCCATGTCGATCTCCTATAAAAACATGTCAGTAAAAAAACAAATATTACAGAGCCTTACGGCTCATTTTTCACGTTGCTTGGCATCAAGCAACTGGCGCAAGCCCGCCAGTGG